>DAOTTC010000020.1:0-29614 GCA_034437815.1 Chloroflexia bacterium
TGAGGCGCTCTTCGAACTCGCCCCGGAACTTGGAGCCAGCGATCATGGCGGTCAGGTCCAGTGCCAGCAGGCGCTTGCCCTTGAGCAGTTCGGGCACGTCGCCTGAGGCGATCTTCTGGGCCAGCCCCTCCACGATGGCGGTCTTGCCCACGCCCGGCTCGCCGATCAGCACCGGGTTGTTCTTGGTGCGCCGCACCAGCACCTGCATCACGCGCTGTAGCTCGTCTTCACGCCCGATGAGCGGATCGAGCATGCCCTCGCGCGCCATGCGGGTCAGGTCCACGCTGTAGCGCTCCAGCGCACCGTACTGCTCTTCGGCGTTGGCGTCGGTTACCCGGCGATCGCCGCGTATCTCGCGCAGTACCGCGAAGATCTTCTCTTGATCTATACCTGCCTCCTGCAATAGTCTGCCGGTGACCCCGCCACGCTCATTGGCTATCGCCAGCAGCAGGTGCTCGGTGGAGACGAACTCGTCGTTCAGCCGGTCGGCCTCCTCGGTAGCGCCGTTGAGCACACGTGTGGCCCTGAGGGTGATGTAGCCCATGGCTATGCCCCGTGCGCCCCCGAACGAAGGCATGTTATTGAGCGCGGCCTCAAGACGGCGGACCATAAGCTGCACATCGCCGCCCAGCCGCGTGATGATCTGTGCCGGCAGGCTGTTACGCTGTTGAAGCAGCGCAAGGAATATATGCTCTACATCTAATTGCGTGTGCTGGCGGGCGAACATTATATCTCGCGCCCGTTGCAACGCTTCTTGTGCTCTTTCTGTAAATCTGCTCATCATATGTGTGTTCTTCCGTTTCTAGCCCTTTATCTCACAGGACTCTGGCTTTACCGGGTGCGGGCAGGCACAAAGCCTGTCCCTGCGTTGTGTAAGCTTGATGTGTGTGTGTCCCGGGCCAGCGTCCCGGCTTGTACCGGGTCTTATCTTACGTTATGCCAACTCTATTTTGCGGGCCCAGTGCGCATTGAGGGAATGGCTTGCCGGGCATGCGGTTATAATTATAGCTGTGGTTGCAACCGGCGGTAAAGTATACTCTGTGCGCCTGTGCGTCGCTATGTTTTCCACCGACAGGATAAGGCCGCAGCAATGTTTGTATTTTATGCTTTACACCTCATGTGCATCAACGTCTAACTGCCGCCTAAGCTCCTGTATCTCGGCTTCCATGCGCATTTTCAGCCTCTCCAACTCTTCCCGCAATTGCACCATACGCTCGCGCATATTGAGTATGGTCTCAGCGCCGGCGAGGTTCACCCCAAGGTCATTGGTGAGCCTCATGATGCATCGAATGCGCTCTATATCGCGCTCCGAGTACAGGCGTATCTTGCCGCCGGTGCGCTTAGGCTCGATCAGACCCTCGCGCTCATACAGGCGCAGGGTCTGCGGATGCACGCCCAGCATCTGAGCCGCCACGCTTATCACGTAGCGCGGCTGGTCCATGTCGTCCGCGTGGTTGTGGTTGTGGTAGTAGGAGTATTCATATATATAAGCGTGGCTGCGAGCCTCACTCGGGCGAGAGGCCTGTGCGCGCCTCTGGCGCTCGGGTTCGGTTCGCATTAGAGTTTGCCTCCTTTGCGCTCATTATATATACGCTGTAGCCGTTCGTAGAGTTGCTTTTCCTCCTCGGTGAGGTCGGTGGGCAACTCCACCTCCACTTTGACGTAGAGGTCGCCCCGTTTGTCGGGGTCTTTGAGGGCGGGCATGCCCTGTCCCGCCAGCCGGAAAGTGCGCCCATTTTGGGTCTGAGGCGGTATCTTCAGGGCCAGCCGGGTGCCCTTGAGCGTGGGCACCTGCACCTCGCCACCGAGGATGGCCGTGTACAGGGGTACCCTGACGATGGTGTATAGGTCATTGCCCTTGCGCTCAAAGCGCTCATGGGGCAGCACCTTCACCCGCAGGTACAGGTCGCCGCGCGCCCCGCCTGCGATGCCCGGCCCGCCCTCTCCGGCGATGCGTATGCGCGAGCCGGTGTGCACGCCCGGCGGTATCCTCACCTCCAGACGCTTGGTGCGGGTCACGGTGCCCGTGCCGTCGCAGGTGGCGCATACGGTGGTGCCCACCACGCCGCTGCCGCCGCAGGTGGAGCAGGCCTCCGGCACGTCGAGCTGCAAGACGCGCCGCGTGCCGTTGAATGCTTCTTCGAGGGTTACTTCGACTTCATGCTCGTAGTCTTCACCCCTGCGTGGTATGGTACGAGTACGCCCACCGGTGTAATAGCCGGTGCCGGTGCGTGCCCCCCGCCCGAACAGCATCTCGAAGAAGTCCGAGAAGTCGCTTTCGCCGAAGTCCACTTCTCCAAAATCTGTGGCTACACGCCGCCTGCTGCCGGGTGTAGTGAAGCCGCTGAAGCCTCCCCAGCCTTGCGCGTACTTGCTGAAGTCGAAGCCACCCGGCGCACCCGCCGTCTGCTGGTACCGCTCCCAGTCGGCCCCGAATGCATCGTACTTCTTGCGCTTTTCGGGGTCGCTGAGCACCTCGTAGGCCTCGTTTATCTCTTTGAACTTGGCCTCGGCCTGCTTGTCACCGGGGTTGACGTCCGGGTGATACTTGCGGGCCAGCTTGCGGTAGGCCGATTTGATCTCTTTCTCGGTGGCATTGCGCTTCACGCCCAGTATGTTGTAGTAGTCTTTGTACTGCATGATGGGTATCGGCATGCTTATATGAGTACAGTTCTATTATAAGGATTGAGTGTAGTATTGTCAATGTTGGCACGCTGACATCCGATGCCCGATGTTTGAAAAAAGAAAGGTCGGGAAGTCTTCGCCCTCCCCAAGCTCATCCCCCTCTGTTGAGGCACAAACCCTTGGCAACAGAGGGAACCCACAGCCCCCTCCTCTCACGAGAGGAGGGGGCTGTGGGGGTGAGGGGATTAGGGGCCTTTTAATGTCACTTATCGGCTAAGCCTTCTGCGAAAAGGGGCTTGCTGAGCTCCGTGAGTTTAGCCAGCGCTTCGTCCACGGCGATATTGCCGTAGAAAGCCTCTTCGAGTTCAGCATTAGCCATGTTCTCGATGCGCGGCCATGTAGACAGAATGGGCACCAACCGCATCTCAGGTATGGCGTCCAGAAATACCCGGCTGTTGGCGGGTGGCTCGGTCGGTTCGAGAAAGACGGGCGATTCGGCTACTTGCTTGAGCGAAGGCACTGTGCGGCCCAGCCTCGCCACTCTTGCCTGCCCTACTGGCCCTTGCGAGTATTCGACGAAGGCCCACGCGATGTCCTTCTTCTCCTGACTGACCTGCTTGGATATGCAGTAGGCGTCGCTGTGCAGTATGGAGGCGCGTTGCTTGTTGCGCGGCAGCCATGCCACGTCCCACTCGAAGCCTTTGATCTGGCGGAACTGGGGCGTGGCTACCCGGCTCGCCATGAACATCGCCAGTCTGCCGTTCATGAAGCGCGATTCCATATCCTCGGCCTTTTCCTCTGCCTCGGTAGGCACTACTTTATGCACCAGTTGCAGGTTCATAAAGAAATCCACCGCCTCTCTGGCCGGACCTTCCATGAGGGTGAACTGGGTTGGCTTGTCGGGGTCGTCCACGATCTCGCCCCCGTTCTGCCATACGAACGGGGCCACTCGAATGATCTGAGGCGGCACACCCAAACCGTGGATGTCGTTGGTGCCGTCGCCGTTGGTATCTTTGGTCAGCGCTTTGGCGGTGTTCAGGAAGTCATCCCACGTCCAGTCTCTGGTGGGGAAGGGAACATTGTACTGGGTGAACAGGTCTTTATTGTAGTACACCACCAGACTGGATATGTTCTGAGGTATGCACTGCAACACCCCTTTGTAACGGAACGCTTCCAGAGGCTGTGGGTAGAACATATCCTCCTTGAGCACTTGGCTTTTCTGGAGCAGCACTCCCGCCGGTTCGATGACGTCTCTGGCCGCAAACTGCCCGTAGCGCCTGTAGTTGAGCAGCCATAGCTCCGGTGGGTTACCCGCGGCAAACGCCGCAGACAGCTTGGACATGTGGTCGCCCTGACTGGGCACCGCAATGATATTGATTTTCACGTCGGGGTGCACTTCCTTGAAGCCTGCAACTAAGTCTTCTATGACCTTTATCTCGGCAGGCTCCCCAAACGCTTGCAGGCTTATCTCGCCCTTCAGACTGCCCGCGGGCGCGGTGGTGAGGTTTTGCCCGGAGCCTGTAGCGCCGTCGAGGCCGCCTGCGGGAGTTGAGCCGGTAACCGCCGTGGGCGTGTTGGAGGGTGGCGCGGCCTGTGGAGCACACGCTGTCATAACCACGCACCCCGCCAGCAGATACGCCAGCACTGCCCCGGTGACCCTGTTCATACGCACACTTGTCCTCATGCTCGATGCCTCCTTAGAAATTGAATTAGGGTTTTGTTTTGCAAGCATATGCTTGCAAAGCAAATCCGGCGCAGATCTACCTCCCCAGAAAACCGGCCCCTCTGACGTCTTGCAGGAAGAACTTCTGCGCCAGCATGAACATGATAATAACCGGAATGGTGATAAGCACGGCCCCGGCCATCAACAGCGGGAAAGCAGTGGGCTGCATCTGCTGCAAGAACTGTAGACCTATAGACAACGGGTAATTGCGCTGGTCGTTCAGGTACAGGAGGGGATCGATGAAGTTGCTCCAGTAGAACACGAAGGACAGTACGGCCACAGCCACGATAGCTGGTTTGGAAATGGGCATAGCAATGGAGGCCCATATGCGGAAGGCACCGGCCCCCTCCAGTCTGGCAGCTTCGTACAGCTCCACGGGCACGCGCACGAAGCTCCAGTAGAACAGCAGCACGTAGAACGGGCTGGAACCCATGAAGGCCGGCAACGTCACGGCCCACAGGGTGTCGAGCACGCCCAGCCACTTGTAGATGATGAACCGCGTGAGCCACAGGGCGGTCACCGGCACCATCAACGCCGCCAGCGACGCTACCATCAACCAGCGCCTTGACCGAGGTGATATCTGAGTCATGGCGAAGCCCGCCCAGCTGGCCGCTATGACCGTCGCGGGCACAGCCACCGCCACTATTTTCAACGAGTTCCACAGGTAAGTGCCAAAGGGCAACAGTTCGGTCACCACCATCTGGTAGCTTGTGAACACTATGGGGTTGGGCAACCACTCCAAGTGCGTGGGCGGGGGCAGACCGGGCTGGCGGAGCGACGCCCCCACCATCCACACCAGCGGTATGGCGAATACTGCCGAGACCACAGCCGCCAACGCGTGGTGCACAAGCACGGGCACGATGCGCCGCGCCTTCGCACCTACCATGCTCGAACTGCCGGTGGAGGAGGCACCGGCAGTGCCGCGCTCAACCTTATTCATGGAATTCTCGCCTCCACCACCTGACCACGAGAAATTGCAGGACTATGACCGCGACTGTGACGGCGTACATGAACCACACCATCGCCGCCGCGTAGCCATAATTCTGGTACTCGGTGGCGTTTTGCCAGATATACACCGGCAGCACCAGAGTGGCGTAATGCGGCTTGCCCCCGCCCATGGTCACCACGGTAGGCACAAAGGTGGTCTGAAAGCTAAGCACCGTGTCCCTGAACAGCAGCAATAGCATGGTGGGCGTAAGCAAGGGCAGGGTGATCTGCCAGAAGCGTTGCCAGCCACCGGCTCCGTCTACCTGAGCGCACTCGTACAATTCGTGCGGGATGTCTTGTAGCGAGGCCATCATCAGGATAAACCCTTCGCCGATGGGCCACAGCAGCATTATCACCAGCGCAAACCTTGCCGGCCACGGCTCGATCAACCACGCCTCTTCACGCACGCCAAAGAGCGGCAAAATCCAATTGATGGGGCCATACAGCGGGTTGAATATATACAGCCACAGTAGCGCATACGCCACGTCTGGCATAATTGTGGGCAAATAGACAAGCACCCTGTGGATGCGGTTGGCAATGGTTGGCCTGTGCAGCAGGTACGCGAGCAACAGAGCGCCCGCCACCCTCAAAGGCACGGCCAAGGCGATGAAGAACAAGGACACCGCCACCCCGTTCCAGAATAACCTGTCGGCGAACATCTCCCGGAAATTGTTCAAGCCCACCCACACCGGTGGGCTTATGGCGTCGTAGTCGGTGAAGGCGAACGGGATGGACAACAGGGCAGGCAAAGCCACAAGACCGCCCAGCCCTACAAGATAGGGGAGTAGCAAGAGGAAAACCTGCAGCCTGTAGCTGAGATGCCCCCAACGTGCGGGTTTCACAAGCTCAAATACTGTATCGGTTCTGCTCGATGCGCGTGGCTGTGGTCCTGACTGCACCGGCTGGGAAGGCTCCGCAACAAGGGACATTAATGCCTCCACTGGCTACGTGGCAAACATGGGAGGGAATGGGCGGAAAACGACCATAATATAATCCATAGGTGTTTGGCCTGTCAAGAGGTGTTTGGCCTGTCAAGCAACCGCATTGCCCCGGTTCCGCCAATGGTCGGGGACATGTGTGCCCCCATTATTTGATGGAACCATAGCAGATTTTCAACCTTGACAATGCCTTTATCAAGGAGTATACTAAGAGTGTCAGGGTTAGCACTCTCTATGCGTGAGTGCTAGAAGGCACGAAATTTGCAGCTTAGTGTTGTCGGTTGGCAACAATCTTCACATAGGAACAAGCGCTATGGAGCAGTTGGGCGACACCCAGATAAGCGAGCGGCAGCGCACCATCCTCGGCATCATAGTCGAGGAGTACGTGGCCACTGCGCGCCCCGTAGGTTCCGAGCATATCGTCAGCCACTATGACCTAAAAGTCAGCTCGGCCACTGTGCGCAACGACATGGCCGAACTGGAGCGCGCGGGCCTCATCCTCCAGCCGCATACCAGCGCGGGCCGCGTGCCGTCCGAGCGGGGCTACCGCTACTTTGTGGAGAACCTCATGAAGCCCACCGCCCTGTCGCCGGAGGAAGAGCGCAGGATCCGCCACCAGTTCCATCAGGTAGAGATGGACGCCGAAGAATGGGTGCGGCTGGCTGCGGCCGTCCTCGCCCATTCGGTGCGCGTGGCCGGCATGGCCACCCCACCGCGCAGCGTGGCTGTGCGCCTTAAGCACTTCGAACTGCTGGCCCTGTCCGAGTCGCGCGTGCTGGTGGTGCTCGTAGGGCACGATGGCACCGTCACCCAGCAGATGATCAATATCGAGGAGGGCTGGGATCAGGCCAAGCTCAGCGCCCTGTCCGCGCGGCTGAATGTGGCTTTGGAGGGCAAGACCGCCTATGATATACAGCAGTGGGCTTCATCCGAGGCCAATGTCAAGCCGCTGGGCGAGGGCCAACTGCCCGCAAAGGTGCTGTCGACATTGGCTGCTATGCTCAGCAAGCTTGAGCGACCCGAAGCCTCGCATATCTATCACGAAGGCTTGACCCATATACTGGAGCAGCCGGAATTCCGCGAGGAGCCGGAGAGGCTCCAGCAGGTGCTCGAACTGCTCGAGCACGGCACCCTGTGGAACCTGATCCCTTCGGTCCTCAGCCGTGAAGGGGTGCAGGTGATCATCGGCAGCGAAGGCCAACCTGATGCCCGCGGCATAGAAGCGTGCAGCGTAATCATAGCGCGTTACGGCCTCGGCAACCAGCTCACCGGGGTGTTGGGGGTCGTGGGTCCCACACGCATGCCTTACAGCCGCTCGATATCCACCGTAAGTTATATGTCCCAACTGCTCAGCGACCTGCTCTTGCAAGCCTACACATCGAACCCTGATGACGGAAGGGCGTGAGAACGCTGGTGCAGCCCTGACCATCGTATGGTGACCAGTGGTGTCGAACGGAGCAATCAAGTCAGGATACACAAGCGGGAGGTTTTCAGTGGAGGAAAGAGTGGATAACATGAGGGACCAGAAAGCCGCAGGCAACGGTCAAGAGTATGCGCCCGGGCAGGCCGCCTTGCCGGAGGAAGAGGCCGAGGTGGAGTCCCGGGTGGAGGCGTTGGCCGAAGCGCTGGCCGAGGCCGAGCAGGCCCAGCAGGAGGCCGAACAGAAGGTGGATCTGGCCGCCCGATACCTCGATGCGCTTCAGCGCGAGCGGGCCAGCTTCATCAACTACCGCCGCCGCATCGAACAGGAGCGCGCCGAGGAGCGGCAGTACGCCGCTTCTGAACTGGTCAAGAAGCTCCTGCCGGTGGTGGACGACTTCGACCGCGCCCTCGCGTCCATACCGGAGGAGGTGCGCCGCAACAACCCGTGGGTCGAAGGTATGGAGCTGATCGCCCGCAAGCTGCACAAGATTCTGGAACAGGAGGGTGTGCAACCCATCGAGGCGCTGGGTCAGCCGTTTGACCCCAACCTGCATGAAGCCGTGGCTTTCGAAGACCATACTATCGAGGGCGAAGCGCGTGAGCGTACCGATACCGTGTCCGAGGTCTTTCGCAAGGGCTACAAGATGCACAACCGCGTGCTGCGGCCCGCCATGGTGAAGGTAACCCGCAAATAGTGGTACGCCGTGCCTGAAGCCATGGAGCCACAGGACCCGGTTTCGAGCGCGGCTTACCCCCTCGCCTTTACGATTACGCATTACGCATACGAGTTATATCAGGTCGCACATCTACATCTTATGATACAGGGCAAGACAGTGCTAATAGTCAGGAGGCAGAGATAAAATGGCACATATTCTAGGCATAGACTTGGGAACGACTAACTCGGTGATGGCGGTCATGGAGGGTGGAGAACCTACCGTCATCCCCAATGCCGAAGGTTCGCGCCTCACCCCGTCGGTGGTCGCCGTCTCCAAGACTGGCGAGCGGCTGGTGGGGCAGATAGCCAAGCGGCAGGCCATCACCAACCCCGAAAACACTATATACTCTATCAAGCGCTTCATGGGTCGTAAGTTCACCGACCCGGAGGTACAGCGCACCATGAAGCTGGTGCCCTACAAGGTGACCGAAGCGCCTAACGGCGGTGTCCATGTGTGGATGGGGGGCAAGGCCTATACCCCGCAGGAGATTTCGGCAATGATCCTGCAAAAGCTCAAGACCGACGCCGAGGCCTATCTGGGCGAGAAGATCACTCAGGCAGTAATCACTGTACCTGCATACTTCAACGACTCGCAGCGTCAGGCCACCAAGGACGCAGGCACCATCGCCGGCCTTGAGGTGTTGCGCATTATCAACGAGCCGACCGCCTCGGCGCTGGCCTACGGGCTGGATAAGAAGAACGAGGAAGAGATAGCCGTGTACGACCTCGGTGGCGGCACCTATGATATCTCCATCCTGTCTATCTCGGAAGGCGTGTTCGAAGTGAACGCCACCAACGGCGATACCCACCTCGGTGGCGACGACTTCGATCAGCGCATCATAGACTGGATAGCCGAGGAGTTCAAGAAGGAGCACGGCATTGACCTGCGTCAGGACCGCATGGCTCTCCAGCGACTCAAGGAGGCCGCCGAGAAGGCCAAGATCGAGCTGTCCAGCACCCAATCCACCGAGATCAACCTGCCCTTCATCACGGCAGATGCCTCCGGCCCTAAGCACCTGACCATGACCCTCACGCGGTCCAAGCTGGAGCAGTTGGTGGCCGACCTGATCGACCGGACCATCCCGCCCATGAAGGCCGCTCTGGAAGATGCCAAGCTCCAGCCGTCGGACATTGACGAGGTACTGCTGGTGGGCGGTCAGACGCGCATGCCTGCTGTGCAGCGCAAGGTGCAGGAGTTCTTCAACAAAGAGCCTCACAAGGGCATCAACCCTGACGAGGTGGTGGCCGTGGGCGCGGCCATTCAGGCCGGCGTGCTCAAGGGCGAGGTCAAAGAGGTGCTGTTGCTGGACGTGACCCCGCTTACCTTGAGCGTAGAAACGCTGGGCGGCGTGGCTACACCCATCATCCCACGCAACACCACCATCCCCACCAAGAGGAGCCAGATATTCTCCACCGCCTCGGACAACCAGACCAGCGTGGAGATCCATGTGGTGCAGGGCGAGCGGCCCATGGCCTCCGAGAACAAATCGCTGGGGCGGTTCATACTGGACGGCATCCCGCCTGCGCCACGCGGCGTACCTCAGATCGAGGTGACCTTCGATATTGATGCCAATGGTATTCTGCACGTGACCGCCAAAGACCTTGCCACGGGCAAGGCCCAGACCATCCGCATCGAGGCTTCGTCCGGCCTGACCAAGGAGGAGATCGAGCGGATGGTGCGCGAGGCCGAAGCGCATGCTGAAGAAGACCGCCGCCGCCGCGAGCTGATCGAGGCCCGCAACACCGCCGACAGCCTCGCCTACAGCGCCGAGAAGACCCTGCGCGATCTAGGCGAGCAGGTGCCTGCTGACATCAAGAGCGAGGTGGAGACCAAGATCAAAGAGGTGCGCGATGTGCTGAACAGCGACGACATAGCCCGCATCCGTCGGGCTACCGAGGAGCTGAGTCAGGCCATGCAGCGCATCGGACAGGCCATGTACGCTCAGCAGCAGGCTACCGCAGGCACCCGTGGCCCTGAGACCGGTGGTAACGGCGCGACCGAGCCGGGCGCAGAGGGCACGGGCACCCGCGAGGCCGAAGAAGGCACCGTCGAAGGCGAGTTCCGCGAGGTGTAATATATCGGGGTGCGGGGCCAACCCCTGCCCGGGGTCTGGGGTGTCCCCAGACCCCATTCTCATTTTATAGCCAATGGTGCCCCGCTCTGCTTCGACAGCTTTGCAAAAATCTCATATTTTGTTTTGGTCAAACCAAAGGGGTTGGTTCCATAATTGTCGTTCGTATCATCGGGTTGGGCCTTTCTAATCACAGCCCACAGCAGGCTCTGGCCGGGCAAAGCGTGCCCTGAGCACTGCGGCGGCATGCACCATAGCGGCCAGTTTGCTTCTGGCGATGTCAGGCGAGTTCAGTGGGCGGTTAGCGAAGGTGCCGAAGCCGCAATCTGGGTTGAGGAAGACCTTCTCAGGTGGGATGTAGCGAAGCGCCTCCTCTACTCGTTGGATTATCGCTTCAGGTGGCTCGATCTCGTCTGTGCGCGGATTGACGACGCCGAGGCCAAGCTCCCTGCCCCACCCCTGCATATCGGCCAGCTCCCCGGCGCGGGGGGTGGCGTATTCCAGCACCAGCTGGTCCACCTGCATCCGTTCAAGGTAGGGCATAAGTAGGCCATATGGACCGCGCAGTAGCACCTCTTCCCGCCTGCTCCAGTTGCCCCGGCAGACGTGCAGTCCGATACGCATGCCCATTCCGCCTCCGTCTGCGGCGGCTGTTGCTCCTGTCGTACCTTTTATGCCTGACAAGCCAGACGTGACCCTGTTCACGAGGTCAACGGCCAGCTCCAACTCCTCGGTCGGGGTGTTGCGGATGCTGAGGGATGCGCACATAAAAACGCGCGAACTCACCCGACTGCTGAACACAAGCTCGGATAGCACCGGCTCGTCAAGCTGTATGAAGTCGGCGCCCGCTCTTGCAAGCTCAACCAGTTCCTCACGTAAGACGGCCACCACATCATCGGCAAGGTGTTCCTTGGTCGGGTAGACGTGCTGGGAGACCCCCTGAAGCCACATAGCCCGCGTCAGCAGGTAAGGTCCCGGAACCGTCACCTTCACAGGCCGAGTGGTATGCCGCCGCAGGAACAAATAATCTTCGAGTGCCAGAGGTTTGCGTCGGGAGATGCGCCCTATGGCTATCGGGTTGAACATTGCGAACGCCGGAACGTCCATAGTACGGAGCATTTCTTCGTAGCTCGCCTTGTCTTCCACGTAATCAAGCATCTCAGCAAGGGACATCAGCCTGACACCCTCTATAGTGTGAGCCACGAAGCTGAAGAAATTATCCCTCCTCTGCTCCCCATCGGTGACAATATCTACACCCGCTTCCTCCTGAACACGCAGGGCGTCAAGCACCGCCCGGTTGGCGATCTCGTCAAACTGCTCTTGCGATATGCGGCCCTGTCGTCTGGCCTTCAGCGCAGTAAGCATCTTGGGCGAGCGGGGCCAACTGCCCACAGTAGTCACAGGAAAGAGGGCAGGTGCGGCCTGCGCGTCCGCCCCCGGGGCATCTGGCATACTTGCCTGCCCTTTATCTGCCAACGCCATCCTCCTCTACTTCTTCGAAGTAACGCTGTTCACGCACTGCCTGCTCAAGCTGCGCATAGCCTTCAGTGCGGCCCGGAAGCCATGCCTTAAGCCCTTCCATGTCCATCATGTGACGGTGGAGCGGGTTGTCGTAGCTCATTTTGAAGAGCGCACCCAGCCACCGCTCCTGATCTTCCATCGGAAAGCTTTGCAGGACAGTGAAGTTGCAGTGGTCAAATGGCTCTGTGCTGGCCAGCACGCACAGTTCGCCGGCTGGAGCGGTGCCGTCCGTGCTCCACCGCTCCCAGTTGAGGTCAAGCACAGCCGCGGCGTGGCTTTCCCTGCGCTTCAGGCTGTTGAGGGCTTCCAGCTCGCCGCCTATGTGATCGCCGTGCTTGCCCACCATTATGTCGAACCTACGCACGCAGAAATCGCGGCCAGCCACCAGACCATGCTGCCTGAGCAAGTGAATGGGCAGGAGTGTGGCCTGAGGCGAGTCTTTGGCACCTGTAGCCAGCGTCTTGCCAGCCAGATCGGCCAGTGTGCTTATGCCGCTGTCGTTTCTGACAATTATGTGGCTGACACGGTCGCGGTCGGTGTCTCGCATGGCGATGGCCCTACAGGTGTTGTCGGTCCTGCGCTGAGCATCCAGCCATGCGAGGGGAGAATTCCATGCTATGTGGATGTGGCCCGAAATCAACCCCTCTACCATAAGCTCATAGTTTGTATAGAACACACAGTCCATGTGCACCGACTGTTCGGCAAAGAAGTTTTTGATGATGTCCCAGATCACAACTACTTTAGGGTCGTAAATCACCGCCCCTACACGGATAACGTCAATCATGCTGGTCCTCTCCTCCGTTCAATTTTATTGAGCAATCTGCCAGCTGTAGCTGACCAAGGGTATCAGTTTATGGGGCGCGGGCCGACAGTCCGCACCCATACCTGATCCGGGTCTGGTGCCCGCGTCGTTTGCGGACCGCCGGCCCGCGCGCCGCTCGAAACCTCGCAATCAAAATTTAGAAAAGCGGCAGACCTGTCACGGCTCTGCCTATGAAGTCGTAAAGTATGTCGGTGGTGGGGGCCATGACGGTGGCCGCCCTTGCGTCGCGGAAGTTGCGCTCCACCCCCACTTCTTTGCGGAAAGCCGCACCGCCGCACACCCGCATAGCCAGATCTGTGACCTCAGTGGCGGCCTCTCCAGCCGCGGCTTTGACCTCGAGCAGTCTCAGCATTGTGTCGGGCCTTCCAGACTCAAGAGCAGAAAGCGTGTCGAGCAGGAGACCGCGCACCATATCTGCCCTGACCCTCATGCGGGCGATGTACGCTCGTATTATGGGCAGGTCCGCAAGAGTGTTTCCCAAATGCTCATAGCTGGTGCGGGTTGCGTGCTGTATGGTGTTGCGGGTGGCGGCCTCCATGATGCCCAGTGAGATGGCGGCGTTCATCAGCTGAAAGTAAGGTAGAACCACCCCCATCATCACGTCGAAGCCGCCGCCATCAGGCCCAAGCATGTACTCACGCGGTATCTCCACACCCTCGGCGATTACCGGCGAAGAGCTGTTACCCCTCATGCCCAACCCGTTGAACGGAGCGGGTATGCTGAGGCCGGGTGTTTTTGCAGGTACAAGCCATATTGTGCTCGCTCCATCTGCGGGCAGCGGCCTGCTCGACCAGACATAGCTGTCGGCCTGACCGGCGGAGGTTGCCCAACTCTTCCGAGCGTCCAGCCTCACTATATTGTTGCGGCCATCGCGCTCCACTGGGTGCGCAGTGCTGGTAGGTGCCCAGAAATGACTGCGCGAGCCGGCTTCGGAGAAGGCCAGCGTGGTGATATGCTTGCCCGCCGCTATTGCCTCGCGGACCTCACGCGGGCCATATGCTTCGATCACGGCTGTGCCGCAGTAGTGCATGCACAGCACCATAGCAGTGGAGGCGCATACCTCGGCTACTCGACCCACCACCTCAGTGGCGGCCCGGTGGCCCAGCCCCAACCCACCAACTTCGGTGGCGCTGATCAGGCCGAGCAGTCCCGCCCGTCCAAGGGCTTCCATACCTGCCCGTGGGTAGCTTGCCGACTGGTCTATCTCCACAGCGGCAGGTGCTATCACTTCCTCGATTACTTTATTCAGCACGTCTATGTAGGAGGCAGGGGTTGCCATCTGTATTTCTGGTTGACCGCTGGTTGCCATTTGTTCTTCCCTCCATAATGTCAGGTCAGTTTTGGTATTTGACGGATAGAAAACTGCACCCGACCTGCATGTTACGGGCTATCTTATCCGACGATGCGAAGCTCAATCCGAATCTCGGTGCTTCGCTTCAGGGTGTTGGCAACGGGTGACCGCTCCAGCGTGGTCTGCCAGACTGCGTGCACGACCTCTTCTTCACTATCTGCGCTCACATAGAGGGTGCCATATGCCTCGCTCAGATAGGGCTCGCCTGTCTCACCGATCACACCTATGTAAGACAGAGGGTTCTGCAGGCTGCCTGTGAGGGCCAGTTCCAGCGCGTCAACAGCTATTCCCCGGCTGGCGGCGTTCCTCTGGAAGCCGTTTATGAGGTCGGCCCCCAACGCCCCGAGGAGATATTCAACGGCGCTCGGATACGGGTCTTTATCCCGGAAACTGGCTGGGGGACCTACATTGAAATAGTTGTTGCGCGCATAGACCGTAGCCTGATCAGCGGCGTTCCAGCGCACGCGCAGGGACCACGTGAAGCGCGTTCCGGCGTCGGACGACAGTGGATCGTGCATTACAACTGCGACCTTTGCAGGGGCCGAACTCACAGCGGCCCGGACTGCGGCGTCGGGGTCTGATTTGGTGTGGGGATGGGATGGGATATCAGCGGGGGTCTAACAGCCGAAGGCAGAGGCTTCAGCTCGAGCAGCAGGAAGGGTGAAGAGCATCCTGCCGATGAGTTCTCGCCGCGATATCACGACCACGACCAAGCCTGACGCCGTTCCAACAGCTGGACAGCAGGCATATCCGTTGCGTAATCGCGTACCGCGATTATTCGCGGCGGCTCACCTTCTCAGGTAGTATTTCAACGCTCTTCACCCTCTTTCGTCTCAGTGTGTATTCATGTAAGGCGTTGAGAAGAGAGGGATCGGGGAAGGCAGAAACCTCCTCCGATCCTTCCTACCATCAGGATAGAGTTCGTTGAGCAGGCCGGCGCTAGGCGGTCTCTTCGAGCTCGCTCTCTTCCAGCCGGCCCGTCTTAGTGCCAGCAGGCCCGAAGGTGCGTGCCGATTCGCGTTCGTAGCGGCGTTCGTGCTCACCGTGGGTGACCAGTATGGGCGGGCTGGTGCCTTCTATGGCTTCGGGAGTGATGATGCACTTGCGCACGTGCTCCTGCGATGGTATCTCATACATGACATCCAGCAGGGTCTCCTCGATGATAGTACGCAGGCCGCGCGCCCCGGTCTTCTGTCTGAGAGCCTTGTCGGCGGCGGCTTCCAGCGCCTCCTGCGTGAACACCAACTCCACCTTATCCTGCTGAAGCAGCCTCTGGTACTGCTTGACGATGGCATTCTTAGGCTCTGTGAGGATGCGCACCAGCGCGTCCTTGTCCAATGGGTCGAGGGCCACCACAATAGGCAACCGGCCCACAAACTCCGGAATCAGCCCGTATTTGAGCAGGTCTTCAGGTATGACCTGCGACAGTAGCTGTGCCGACTCTCTGGCGCGTTCCTGTGGGTCGTTGGAGCGGGTGAAGCCGATCATGTTGCCCCGGCCCACACGCTTGGCGATGATCTCGTCTAACCCTTCGAAGGCCCCGCCGCAGATGAATAGGATGTTGGTGGTGTCCATCTGGATGAAGTCCTGATGGGGGTGTTTGCGCCCGGCCTGCGGGGGCACGTTGGCCACGGTGCCCTCGATTATCTTGAGCAGGGCCTGCTGGACCCCTTCACCCGACACGTCGCGGGTGATGGAGGGGTTGTCGCTCTTACGGGCGATCTTGTCTATCTCGTCAATGTACACGATGCCCTTCTCGGCGCGCGCAATGTCCAGATCGGCGGCCTGAAGCAGCCGAAGCAGGATGTTTTCCACGTCCTCGCCCACGTAGCCGGCTTCGGTGAGGGCAGTGGCATCGGCGATAGAGAAGGGCACGTCCAGTATCTTGGCGAGGGTCTGAGCGAGCAGGGTCTTGCCACAGCCGGTTGGCCCCAGCAACAAGATGTTGCTCTTCTGAAGCTCTACGTCATCGCTTTTCAGGCCGGAGGTGATGCGCTTGTAATGGTTATACACGGCCACCGAAAGCACTTTTTTGGCGCGGTCCTGACCGATGACGTACTGGTCGAGCAGTTCGGCGATGCGCTTGGGTTTGGGTATCTGCCTGCCGAGGTTGAAGTCTGACTTGGTGACGTTGAGTTCTTCCTCGTCAATGATCTCCCGGCAGAGTTCGACGCACTCATCGCAGATGTACACTGCGCTCGGCCCTGCTATAAGCCGGCGCACGTCTTCCTGACTCTTACCGCAGAAAGAGCAACGATACTGGGGCTTACCGCCTCGCGGGTTGGCCATGCTGGTCGGCCTCCTGTTGGTGGTATTATTGTATTGAGTAATACACTCTGAGCAGGGAAGCAGGCGTATGCGTAACGGTCCCGGTGGCTCTTTATGCCTGCGTTTTACCCGTTACGCACCGCACCCGCGTTCACCTCGCCCTTACCCTGTTACCCTGTGTTCGCATTAACCTTTGATCGTGCCTGCGAGCAGGCTGTCGGTGCCGGCATCGGTGCGCCCGTTACCCTGCATGGCGTGGGCGGTCTCGATGACCTGATCCACGATGCCATACTCGACCGCCTGATAGGCGTCCATGTAGAAGTCGCGGTCGAAGTCGCGGGCGATCTTTTCGAGCGGTTGGCCGGTGTGCTGAGCCATGATGGTGCGTATCTTGGACTGCATCCTGAGCAGTTCGCGGGCCTGTATCTCCACATCGGGTGCATAGCCGCCTATGCCGCCGATGCCCGCTGGGTGCATGTGCACAGTGGCGTTGGGCAGAGCATAGCGCTTGCCCTTGGTGCCCGCGCACAGGATGATGGTGGCCATGGAAGCGGCCAGACCTATGCAGATGGTGGTGATGTCGGGCCGTACGAACTGCATGGTGTCGTAGATGGCCAGACCGGCGGTTATTGAGCCGCCCGGCGACTGGATGTACATCTGGATGTCGCGCTCCGGGTCCTCGTGCTCGAGGAACAGGAGCTGGGCCACGATCACATTGGCGACCTGATCGTCAATGGGCGTGCCCACGAAGATGATGCGGTCGCGCAACAGGCGCGAGTAGATGTCATAGACCCTTTCACCCCGGTTACTGCTCTCTATGACGTAGGGTACGACGGCCTGAGGCCTTGGGGACCAGAGTCTGCCTTCAGGGTTAACCCCCTCGCCGGGGGTCCACAGCCCTGTGTTGGAATCGGTGTTCATTGCGTTTCTCCTGTGAGCCATATTATACCTTATGCTTTATACATGCACAACAGGTTTTCCCCATCGGGAATTCCTCCTGATTCGAAGGACAGGCAGGGCAGAGTGCTATTGTATGTGGTGTGCGGGCCGGGGGAACCTGTGCTTTCAACTGTTATGTTATGTATGCACCGGCAATCATGAATCGAGAGACCGACATGGCCGGCCACGCGAGACGGTGAGCCGCAACCAGCAGATTAATTATACCACATAAGCATACACAAAAAGGCGGTCTTGCAGGGTCGCCTCTTCGGGTGATTCGGATGGTTAATCGGCTGGGGCAGGGTGACTAAAGGCGTAACCCGGTTGGAGCATGGGCTTGGGCTTGGGCTTGAGCGTTGGGCATTGGGCATTGGGCGCTATGGCTGCCACGGCACGACTTGCAAGGGCGTTCTCAGCACGATTTCGGTCGAGCCGTCTTGCAGTTTGAGGGGCCGGTCCGGCTGACCGCGCGGGTACACTTGGATAGACACCATATAAGGACCGGGTTCCATCCCACCGGGGAGCCGGATGTCTCGATAGTCTATGATCGTGGTATTGGGGGGCCACTGCGAAGTCGGCCAGTAGCCATTCAGAGGTCCAAGCGCCTCGTCCTTGATTACCATGCCCGACTGGTCTTTCACGTACACATGCACAACATAGTCGGTGGACAGCCGGTGTGGGGTTCGCCAGTACATGGTGAGAGGGAAGTAGGATGCGTCGGGCTGCACGGGGTGGTCGCTCTGGTCGCGCAGTTCGTATATATAGCCCAAGAATTGCAGTCCGTTCTCGAAGGTGTGCACCTCTTTGTACACGGGCGCGGGGTACCAACAGTCGGGTTGGCCGTTGAACGCGATGCCGTATACCGTCACGCCATTGAACACCTGTGTGTCGAATGTGTGCCAGTTGTACTGGAACCACTCCTGCACTTTATTGTTGGGGTCTTCCTGTGCTTGACGCGGTGGGGAAGTGACCAGCCATGCCCGCTCGTGGCAGCGCACGATATCGTTCAGCGCCGCTTCAAGCTCTCTTTGGCCGAAGTTCTTCACGTGCAGGCTTGGCACGGGGCGCACATCCACCTGAGGCACCAGCGCCGGCCCCCCCGGACGGTAATACTGTTCTACTGCGGTTATCAGGTAACCCGGGAAGACCACTATCACATCTCGCAGTCGCAGATGGTCCTGTACGTAGGCCATGGCTCCCCGCCAGTCCTCCTTGGTCACCCGTGGCGAGTAGTTGACCCCCACAAGCGCCGAGAAACTGGCCGCGGCCAGCACCAGCGCTGGCAAGGCCACCGCCAGCAAATGCACGCGCCGCAAGATGATCAGGCCCGTGGCCGCCATTATCAGGTAGGCGGGCAGGGCCATTATCAGGTATCTTGCCTGAAACAGGGGCACTTTGAGCGTCACCAGCCAGAAGACCGACATAGGCAACAGCCACAGCAGGACCAACATCTTGCCCGCCGCCGAAGTGTTCGCCGATCGGGAGCGTATCAGGGCGAGGGCACCGGTGAGCGCCAGCGCCGCCATAGTGATGGCCCCGGCGGCTTCCCACACCGGCCCGGCTTCGTTCACAGAGAACTTGACGAAGATGACCTGAAGCATGTCGGCCAGACCGGCGGGCGAATACCACCCACCCACGTCTGCCGTGCCGGTTAGCAAGGCGGCCACGCGCAGCCATGCAATAGGCAAGAGCGGTGCCGCTATCAACAGCATGGACCAACCCCATCGCACCCACAGCGAGCGTGAGTCGTGTCGCGCCGGTGCGAGCTTGCGCTTGCTTGCATTTGCCACCATGAGGGGGGCGGCCACTATGTGCGCCAGCAACACCAGCACGGCCATGCTGTGCACGGTGAGCATCACCCATGTGCACGCTACGTATCCGGCCCACAGGCGCATGGTATTGCGCTCGAACGCTTCAAGGTACAGGAGGGTGCAGGCCAGCGTTGTCAGCACCAACAGGCTGTACATCTTGGCGTCTTGCGAGTGCCAGATATGGAAGGGGTTGAATGTGAGCAGGGTGGCCGCCGCCAACCCTACCGGCACGCCCCCTACGCGTCGTGCCACAGCATACATAAGAGGAATGGCCGCCGTGCCGAAGAGCGTGGACAGCGCGCGCACAGGAGCCTCGTCGTTCGGCCCGAACACCACATGCAGCGCGCGCTCCCACACAGGCAGGGCATCCATCAACCCCAGCCACAGGTGCATCAACAGGGTGTAAAACGGCCCATTTTCCCCCGCCTGAGTGAAGCCGAGGACGAGCGAGCCCAAGGGTTGTCTGGCCCGCCACACAATGTCGGCTTCGTCAAACCAGAAGGACTCTGCGCCCAACTGATAGCGGCGTAACAGGAAGGCAAGCGCGGTGAGCGCGGCCACCCAAACCCATGGCTCGCGCAGCACTCGCGCCGGTTGGAGTACGCGCCTCGGTGCAGGGTGTGCAGGGCCGGCTTCGCGAACGGCCGCCGCCCCACCCATGGGTGTTTGTTGCGCGTCTGTGCCTGCGTCTGTGTGGGCGTTAGTGTTCGGGTCTGTGCCTGTTTGCAGAATTTTAGTGCTCACAATGGGTTTAACTGCCCACCCTGCTGTCAGTTGCGCCGCATCCGTATGCACAGATGAATTATAGCACTGCCCATACCTTGGCGCATGCAACAAGGGCCCCGCTTTTTATCCCCATCTATTTGGCACTGTTTTTTGCCCTTTAGTCCCGCTTCATCTGGGACCAATAGCACTTACACGCGTGGGTCGCCCTACATTAAACTTGGTTATAGGCCGGAGGGGGCAAAGCCCGGCTTTCGACCTCGATGCGACCCTTGCTCAGCATGTGCCGTGTGGCAGGGTGCGAGGCCAGAGTCACCAGAAACCACAGTTATAGAGACCAAAAGACCAAGAGACCTGAATGACGAACAGTACTTCTAGCATTATGCTGTTTATAAAAGCGCGGCTGCCGGGCAGTGCAGCATTTACAGCAGGTTACACGCTCCTACTTGCTGTGCTGGGGGCGCTGTGCATTGTCAGCAACACGCTCACCGCTTTGTGGGTGCTCACAATGCTACCCGTGCTCTTCGCGGCCCTTTTCTACCCGAAGCGGCTCTACCTGCGGTTGCTGGCGATATTGTTCGCAATCTCGGTGGTGGTTATATTGCTGGGCGCACCTGATAAGCAAGGTGCCCTTGCCTCTACGTGGCCGTGGATACTGGGCCTTGCTGTGCTGGGCGAGTTGATCTATCGCCTCATACAGGCCCTTGAGAGGAGCCGAGCCGCTCTGCGTCTTGCCAAAGAAGAGTTGGAGATGCGCGTGCAGGAGCGCACCGTCGAACTCACCGAGACCGTGCGGCGTCTGGAAGAGGAGGTAGCCGAGCGCAAGCGCACCGAGCGAGCCTTGCGGGAGAGCGAAGAGCGGTTCCGCACCCTCGTCAACTCCATGGAAGACATTGTGTATGTGCTCGACCGCCAGATGCGCCACGTAGGTGTATACGGGCGGTGGATGCAGCGCAACGATTTCAGCCCGTCTCTCTTTCTGGGCAAAACCGCTCGTGAGATATTGGGTGCCGAGGCCGCGCTACCCCACGAGCAGGCCAGCATACGGGTGTTGAGCGGTGAGCTGGCTCTGTGCACCTATGACTGGTCCTTCCCCTACTTGGACGGCACCACCTACCACTTTCAGACCACCCTGTCCCCGCTTTATGATGAGGAAGGTTCGATCGTGGGGCTGGTGGGAGTGGGGCGCGATGTCACGAAAATGCGCACGGCCGAGCAAGTGCTTCGTCGTCAACACGCTGAGCTTACCGCCTTGCACGAGACCGCCCTTGGCCTGCTCAATCGGCTGGACCACGATGAACTGCTCGAAGAGATTGTAGCCAAAGCAGCGGAACTGCTGGGCACAGAGCACGGGTACCTCTACCTGTATGAACCCGAACACGATGAGCTGGTCATGAAGGTAGGCACCGGTATGTTCGCGGAGCACGCTCGTGCTGGTATGCGCCAGCCGTGCACTCGCGGCCTGTCGGGGCGTGCTCTGATCACCGGTCAGGCTATAGCGTTGGATGACTACCAATTGTTCGAGGATAAGCTGGCGGGGTTCGAAAGTGTACGCGCCATAGCCAGCATCCCACTCAAGCCGGGCGGGCAAGTAGTGGGTGTGATAGGTCTGGTGCATACCGAAGCGGGCAAGCGGTTCGGGCCTGATGAGATGGCTCTGCTGACGCGCTTCGGCCAACTGGCATCGCTTGCCCTCGATAATGCCCGGTTGTATGCGGCCTTGCAACGGGAACTGGAAGACCGCAAGCGCGCCGAAGAGACCCTGCGCCAGAGCGAAGAGCGCTTTAAACTGATCGCCCGCTCTACCAGCGACGTCGTATGGGACTGGAACCTGACCACCAACCAACTGTGGTGGAGCGATGGGTTGCAGGCCAGATTTGGCTTCCCCCTAGACGACATGGAACCCTCGATTGAAAGCTGGTATGACCTGATCCACCCCCATGACCGAGACCGGGTGGTTGGGGGCATACACAGAGTGATCGACTCAGGTGAGACGTTGTGGTCTGATGAATACCGCTTCCGCAGGCGCGATGGCTCTTATGCCTATGTGTATGACCGGGGTTATGTGATCAAGGACGAGAGCGGCAAGCCTGTGCGCATGACCGGTTCGCTAATTGACATCACCGAGCGCAAAGCCTTGGAGGCCCGCTTGCAGGCCTACGCCGAGTCCCAGACCCACCTGTTAAACCAACTCATGCATGCGCAGGAGGCCGAGCGCCGCCGCCTGTCTATGGAGGTGCACGATGGCCCGCTTCAGTCGCTGGGCGTGGCCCTGATGGCTCTGGACCGCGCCACTCTCAGGTGGGAGCGTGGGGAGACCGAACTGGCCGAGCGTGAACTGCGCTACCTGCGCTCAGTCCTTGGGGATATCGTGAATGAGGTACGCGCCGTGCTGGCCGACCTGAGTCTGGAGATATTGACATCTTATGGGTTGGAGTTCGCCTTGCGCAGTCATATCAACAGGTTTTCCGAGGCCTGTGGCATCAAAGTCAGCTTCCGCAGTGCTGTGCCGCGCAGGCTGTCTCCGGAGATCGAGTTGCTGTTCTACCGACTAGCTCAGGAGGCCCTTGCCAACACGCGCAAACACGCTCAGGCCACCAGAGTGTCTGTCTGGCTAGCGCTCAAAGGCGATAAACTGCACCTGCGCGTCAGCGATAACGGTGTGGGGTTCGACCCCGACGAGGTGCTCAGGCCCGGCAGGGACGGCGAGCGATTGGGTCTGCGTTCCATGCGCCATCGCATAAACGCCATGCACGGCGAGATGATCATATCTTCGCGGCTTGGCCGGGGTACTGTGCTTGAGTTCTGGTGTCCTATACACCCCCCGGCAGAAGCACCAACCCCACAAGGTGATGAACGTTCGAAGCCCTCAGAAGGCGACCAAGGTGTTGGGCAACTGGTAGAAAGCCTGAAAAGCATGGAAAACGTGGAAAGCGTGGGAGGCGGGCTTGAGGTCGTATCCTGTTCTACATGATAGGCCTTGCCCCCACCCCTGATCACTGACCTCTGTTCACAATTTGAGCTACCAGTTCGGCTAGCAGGGCACAGCGCTCGTCAAGCGTGGCGGGGTCGGGTGAGTTCAGGTCCAAGGTCGCAAGACGCAGGCGCTTATTGGTGCCCTTCAGCCTCAACTCCAAGCCGTCTGGCCCCGGAGGGCACATATCGGTGGGCACGCTCTCCATGCCGGTTCGTGGGTATACCAGCACTCCTCTGTTCAACTTAAAGCGGTCAAGATATGCGCTGATCTGGTACAGGTCGCGGTTGAGGTCGTTGAGGTCATCGGACAGGGGTACCGGCCCGCCCCTGTCCGGGCCGGTGGTCATGGCCCTGTACTTGGCATCGAGCACCAGCACGGGCACATCTCCATGGCGTGGGTATACCAGCACGTCGGGTCGGATGCCCACGCGCCCGCCGATGTCCAGATAATCGCGGTGCTGGGCCACCACCCGCAGGCCGTGCGCGGGCAGGAACCTGCTAAGCTGGACGGTGAGAAACCGCTCAAATAGCACCGGCATGTTCACCAGAAACGAAGCGAAGCACGCCGGTCCGGGTGTTTCGTCGAGCGACAGCTGGCTCAGCACCAGCCTGCATAGGGCCAGCACGGGCGCGTAGCCGGCGTTCAACCTGTGTACGCTTATGCCGCGCAGTGTGGCAAGCGCGGCGCCTCTGCTCAGCACTTCCACCCCCTCGAACTCGGCCAGCAGGCGTCTGGCCCTGTGCGCGAGGCCTGCTGGCGTGAGCGTCTGCGTGCGAAGTAGTGCGTGTGCCACGTGCAGTGCAGCCACCACCACCCTGTTCTCGGGGGTATCGGCAGTCAGGTGCGCATAGCGGCAGATATGGCGGTGCCGCAGTTGCCCATAGCGACGCACCTGCGCTTCGAGAGCCACCCGCCCGCGCACAAGGGGCAGGTCCTCTTCTAGCGGGATGAACGCCCTGTACAGGCCCTGCCTCAGCAGGGTTTGCACGCCCTCGACGAGAGCATGCAGCACGACAGTGAGTATATCGGCGTCGGGTGTCAGGCCGACCGGGGGTTGGCGCAGGTCGGCAAGACCGGCGTCTACCCACAGCATGTAGAACAAATTGGACACAGGTATTTTGGGCCGGATGACTAGGGTGATGCCCCCCGGCAGACCGATACAGCCCACATAGTGGCGTGCCACCAGCCTGTACACGCCCAGCCGCTCTGTGGGCATCACGTCTAACTTGCCCGCGTACTTGTGGCGCAGGATGGCGCACGCCTCGTTCGGAAGCTCGGCCTCGCACCATTCGAACTCTCTCAATGTCACCAGCGTGCGGGCACGAGGAGAGGCTCCTGTAGGGTGATCAGCTGTCTTGTGCGTTTTGTGCATGCCTGTCTGTGTCATCGCGTTCGCCTCGTACATCGAGAGCATCCAGAGCGCGCGCCGCCCCGGCAAACAGAGCAGCATATTCTTCAAGCTCGCCCGCGGGTGGGACGAAGTATTCGGACAGCAAGGGTTTGATGGCCGTGCGCCACAGGCGGTCCAGAGCGTAGCCGCTCAGCGGGTCGAGCATGAAATAGCTGTGGCCGAGGCGGTGGTCTGGGTCCAGCGCATCGCTGAGGCGGGTGTTGACCTGCCGGAAAAGGTCCAGCACCACACGCACACGTGCGGGGCTGTTGCCGCGCTCCATCAGCCAGCAGTTGAGCACCTGCGGGTCCGGCTCCAATTCGATGAAGCGGAAACGCCTGCGCAGAGCGTAATCCACCAGAGCCAGACTGCGGTCCGTGCTGTTCATGGTGCCGATGATGAATAGGTTCATGGGCACGTAGAATGGCGTGGGGACTTGGCCCATGGCCGCGGACACCGATAGCTCCACGCTACCCTGTGGCCCACGATACTCCAGTGCGTACAGTAGTTCGCCGAATACGCGAGACAGGGGTGCGCGGTTGATCTCGTCTATCACCAGCACGTAGGGGTGGTCAGGATCGAGGCGGGCCTGCTCGCACAGGCGCACGAACAGGCCGGGCACCACTGCGTATGTCACCTGCCCGTGGGCGTCCACTCTGGGTTTGAGACCCTCTATGAAATCCTCATAAGCAGTGGAGGGGTGGAATTGCACCACGCGCACGCGCTGCGGGTGCCCAGCCACGAGCGCGGCCAACCCGCGCGCCAACCACGTCTTACCTGTGCCCGGTGGGCCGCTCAGTATGAGTTGGCCTGTAAGCTTGAGCACGTCTCTGGCTTCTTCGAGCACATCTACGGGCAGATATGTGAGCGTATGCAGGTCTTCAAGGGTGTGTATATCGGGTAGCAGGGGGTGTCGGGCCATCTGAGCGTCGTAGGGAGCGGGCGCTTCCCTGACCGACGCATGGGTTATCTCTGTCCGGGTGCCGGGCACCTCTTCCTCTTCTTGCTCTTGCGCTTTCCGTTCGGAGGTGGCCACAGCCGGTTCCAGAGCCGAAAACGCAGCGGACAACTCCGGATTGCGCGCCACTATCAACTGCTGTAGGGTGCGATATTCGTCCTCGGACAGGGGGAAGAGCGTGCCACTGCTGCGCCGTTTCACCGGCTCGGCACCGGCCAGCTCGGCGTGCGTGACCAGCTCGCGCCACCTTATGGGCGTGGGAAGCTCGAACGCCAGTTGCACCTCGATTCGCGGCTCGGCCTTTGAGCCTTGGTCTGTATCGGCATTGGCGGTCTGCTTTGCGGCTGGGGTTTGGCCGGTGCCTTGGGTTCGAGTGATCACCCCCACCGCTCTGATGGCGTGGTCGGGCCTCGACACGTACAATAGCACCCGGTCGCCCACGCGTGCTGTTGCGAAGTGGGCGCGCGGGCGACCGCTGAAGGAGGCCACGCCAGTGGCGACCAGCGCCTGCCATTCGGTGCGATGCCGGCGCATGGCCAGCCACCAGTTGTTCTGCCTGTCAGCCGGGTTGGGTTTGTGCTTTTGTCGTGCCCGGCGCGCATCTGCTGTGCCGTGGTTCATATCTTCATTATGTGCCAGATCGGGCGTGGGCGCAAACCGCCCGCCGCAAGAGGTTCCACCGGAGAGTAGAGCCGAGCAGAGCAGAGGCGATAAATACCGGGGGTGCAGGGGTGCTCCCCTGCCGGGGGTATGGGGGTGTCCCCCAGTCCTCCAGTCCCCCACAATTTATAGCCTTCCTATGGAGAATTGGTATAAGAGGTAGCCGCAAAACACCAAGCGCACTATGGGAGCGCGGGCATCTCGCCCGTATGGGTTAGGGGCTGGCCTTCATCATTGGCAGAACCTCACGGCACATTCCGGTGGTGGAGTTGTAACTTATAATATGGGCAATCATAAATGACGCAGTTCTATTGACAGCCGCAATGTGCTGTGCTATGACTCTACTTATCAATTCAGATATTGCAGGTCGTTCCGCCTCTTATATGCAGGAGGTAACAGTCATGCAAGGTCAACCCACCGATGATGCAAGTATATTCCGCAGGTTACACGCGGAACAGGCCCGCACGGCCACCGACCTAGCGGTACGCTTGTGTCAGCGGGCAAAAACCATTGTGGATACGACCATCGAGCAGGGACGGGAAGTAGACGGCGTGGCGGTGTTCGAGCAGGCGCTGGCCGACCTCGACTACAACAGGGGCGACCTGCTGAGGCTGTGGGGCATTTTACTGTGCGGGTCGCACGTGGTAAAGAAAGCCCTTGAGCGCGAACAGGCCGAATCGGAATCCGAATCGAAATCTGAATAGAGGCGCGATAAAAACTCGACCTAATACCAAATTATCCGAGCAAAGGCGATGAATACCGGGGGTATGAGGGTATCCCCCACCTCTGGAGAATTGGTATAAGCAAAGCAAGGGCAGGTTGCAAGCACCTGCCCTTTGGTTTACGGTAGTTTGCGGTGGTTTACAGCACGTCTTTGGTGAGGGTCGCCAGAAACTCGTTGTTGTCTTTGGTCTTGGCGAGGCGTGCGAGCATAAGTTCGAGGCCTTCACTGCCGCCCAGCACGCTCAGCATCCGGCGCATGGTCCATACCTGCTTCAGGGTCTGCTCGTCCAGCAACAATTCCTCGCGTCGGGTGCCCGACTTCTGCACATCAATTGCCGGGAATATGCGCCGTTCGGCCAGCTTGCGGTCGAGGTGCAGTTCCATGTTGCCGGTGCCCTTGAACTCTTCGTACACCACATCGTCCATGCGCGAGCCGGTGTCCACCAGACATGTGGCGATGATGGTGAGCGACCCACCCTCTTCGATGTTGCGAGCGGCCCCGAAGAACTGCTTGGGGGGCAGCAGGGCGATGGGGTCCATGCCGCCGGTGAGGGTGCGGCCGGATGGGGGCATAGCTAGGTTGTAGGCCCGCGCCAGCCTTGTGATCGAGTCGAGCAGGATCACCACGTCGCGCCCGCACTCCACAAGCCGCTTGGCGCGTTCAAGGCTCATCTCGGCCACCTTGGTGTGGTTCTCCACCGGCTCGTCGAAGGTCGAGGAGACCACCTCGCCTCTGACCGAGCGCTTCATGTCGGTCACTTCCTCCGGGCGCTCACCGATCAGCACCACCATCAGGTGTATTTCATTGCCGTAGTTGGTAGTGAGGCCGTTGGCGATGGCCTTCAGGAGCATGGTCTTGCCGGCCTTGGGCGGCGACACGATCAGTCCGCGCTGGCCGCGCCCGATTGGGGCCACCAGATTGAGCAGGCGGGTGGACAGTATATTGGGCGCGGTTTCCAGATTGAACATCTGTCTGGGGAAGATGGGGGTGAGGTCGGAGAAGTGGGGTCTGCGCTTGGCAGTCTCGGCATCGAGGCCGTTGACCGCTTCTACGCGCAGCAGGCTGAAGTACTTTTCGCCGTCCTTGGGCGGCCTCACCTGACCCACAACTTCGTCGCCCGTGCGTAGCCCGAAACGGCGGATCTGGCTCTGGCTGACGTATACGTCGTTAGGGCCGGGCAAAAAGCCGTTGAGGCGCAGGAAACCGAAGCCATCGTCCATGATTTCAAGGATGCCGCGCTTGAAGATATTGCCTTGTTGCTCGGTTTGTGCTTGAAGGATGCGAAAGGCGAGGTCCTGCTTGCGCAGTCGGCTGTAGCCGGGGATGTCCAGCTCCTTCGCCATCTCCTGAAGCTCGTCGAGGGTGCGGCTCTCTAGTTCGGCCAAGGTAAGCGCGGTGCGGCCATCTGGGCTTGTGGTGCCGGTGCCAGTGCCGGTGCTGGTAGTACCGGTGGTACTGGTGGTACCTGTAGTGCTGGCCATGGCGACGGCTCCTGCGGCGCCCGCCTGTGTGTGCGACTGCTCTCTATCTCTATCGCGGAGGCCGGCCCGCTCTTCACGTCTTTCTTCGCGCCTGTCGTCGCGTTCGCGTTCACGTTCCTGCTGACGCGCGCCCTGTGATGCGTAGCCATTTATGCGGTTGTTATCTCGTCTTGCCATTTCTCTTTCTCTTTGGTGCTATGGTTTCAAGCTTCACGACGGCCTTGGAGCCGGCGCGAAGTCATTCGACAAATCTGGACAGTTTATGCCCCTGATGGACCGCCTTGATATAGCGTATGGTGCCGCTGCGAGAGCGCATCACCACCGAATCGGTGATGGCCTGCGACTGGGTGTAACGCACGCCGCGCAGCAATTCGCCATTGGTGATGCCGGTTGCGGCGAAGAACACATCGTTGCTCCGGACGAGGTCGTCCAGACCGTACACGGCGTCAGGGTCTATGCCCGCGGCCTGCACCTGTCGGCGCTCGTCCTCACTGCGGAAGTACACCATGCACTGCATATCCCCGCCCATGGCTTTGAGCGCGCATGCCGCCACTACCGCCTCGGGGGCGCCACCTATGCCCATGAGCATATCCACACCGGTGCCTTCTTCGGCGGCGGTGATGGCACCGGCCACGTCTCCGTCAGGGATCAGGCGCACGCGCGCCCCCGTGGCCCGAATCTCATGGATAAGTTGCTCATGGCGTGGGCGGTCCAACACCATAACTGTGATGTCCCCCTCTTCACGACCTATGGCCCGGCTGACGGCGTGGATGTTGTCGGCGACGGAGGCCCGTATGTCAATCACCCCTTTTGCCTTGCGCCCCACGGCGATCTTGTTCATGTAGAAGATGCCCGGCGGGGCGCTGTACATCGAGCCACGTTCGGCCAGCGCCACAACCGATATGGCACCCGGCATACCCTGAGAGAGCAGGCGGGTGCCGTCAATGGGGTCCACCGCTATGTCCACGCGAGGGGGACGGCCATTGCCCAACTCTTCGCCTATGTACAGCATGGGGGCCTTGTCTTTCTCTCCTTCTCCGATCACCACCACGCCGTCCATGTCAATGCGCGAAAGCACGCTGCGCATGGCTTCCACGGCGGCCTGATCGGCGGCTTCTTTGTTGCCCCGGCCCAGCCAGCGCACGGCGGCCAGAGCCGCTGCCTCCGTGACGCGCACAAGCTCCAGCGCAAGATTGCGCTCAATCTCTACGGTCATAGGCTTTGGTCTCCTTTTTTGGTTGTAGGCGCATAGGGTCCGTGTGCCGCTATGAGTGCAGCGTTACGTGGAGGGGGTCATGCCCGGCTGTGGAGTGCCCGCCCCACTCCGTTGCCGGGGCGTAGGAACTTACTATACCGAGTTGCGGTCTGCCTTTATTCTAATGCCCACCCCGGCTATTGCACAGGGTGGGTGATGAATGCGGGGCGGGGAGATAGGGATTCGAACCCTAGAAGCGGGTTTGAAAGCCCGCTTAACCGCTTAGCAGGCGGCCCCATTCGACCACTCTG
>DAOTTC010000021.1:0-2601 GCA_034437815.1 Chloroflexia bacterium
GTGGGGCAAAGACAGGCCGTTTCCGTTTCAGGTGGGCACCCACCCACCCGGCGTGGAGTGGGAGCCGCGCGAGGCCCGAACGGCGGGTGGCGAGCTGGTCTACCGACCGGTGCTGTCTGCTCTGGCGGGATTGCCCCCGGCCATGCGTCGTGCCCTTGCAATAGGGCTTCCCCTGCTCATACTGGCCTTGTTGTTGGCCGTGATGCTCCGACCCCCCGCGCAGGCCGTGGCTCCGGACGCAAGCGCCACCCGCACCGCCTCAGGCGTGGAGGTAGTGACGCAGGTAGCGGCTACTGCGGCGGTGCTCACTCAGGTAGCAGGAGCCGCAGCGGCAGTCACTCGCACGGCCCTCGCCGGGGACGCGGGCGGAGAGCAGGACAGCACATCCTCCCCCGGCCAAGACGCTTCACAAGGCTCCCCCTACGTCAGGAAGTTCTGGTTGGTGATCCCGGCAGAAGGCGGTCGGAGCGGCCCCGACCTGACGGTGCCCTCGCCCGCGGGCCGGGCAAGCTTGCAATGGGATATCACCGAGGCCGAGCGGGTGGATGTCAGGCAGGCCAGCAGGCCCTTCGAGCTGGGCGGGCTTGAGGGGTCCACTCTGCTCGAATACACATTGGTGGCTACCGGCACCACACGTGTGGCTACTGGCACCCTGAGCGTGCTGCTCGTCAAACCGCCGATGATAGAGATGTTCGCTGCCGACCCGCCTATCGTGACTGCTGGGCAGAGTACGCGGTTGTCATGGAGGGTGCGGGGTGGTGAGTCGGGCACCCTCGATGGCTCGCCCGTGGACCTCGGCCCCGGCGGGTCTGGGCAGAGCGATGTGCCTGTGCCTGACACGCACATTTTCGTGTTGTGCGCGGGCAACCCGGCGGGCATGGTGTGCCGGTCGGCCAAGGTGACCGTGCTGCCGGGCACCCCGACCACCACCCCAACCCCAACTCCAACCGCCGCGCCGACCTCCACCCCGACATCCACAGCGGTGCCTACGGTCCGCCCAGCGACCGCCAGCCCCACCCGCCCGCCTGCGGCCACCCCAACCCGCACTCATACCTCCACTGTGACACGCACGCCCACACCCACGCTCAGCCCCACGGCCACGGGCACCAACACCTCGACGACCACGCCCACCGGCACGGCTACCGTCACTCCCACCGGCACGGTCACGAGCACGCCCACACCCACGCTCAGCCCCACGGCCACGGGCACCGATACCCCGACGACCACGCCCACCACCAGCCCTACCCGCACGCCTGCGCCTACCCCCACCGGCACGCCCACAGTCACGCCCACCACGACCCCTTCGCTACCGGCGTGTCAGGAGTGGGTGTCCACCGACGTGCCCTACCGGTTCCCAGCGTATGGAACGCTCGTGTCGGTGCTGGACGTGCCGCGCAACGGCATAATCACCGACGTAGACGTGATGTCGCTCAGCATCACCACCAATCGTAGTTTCTTCGCATATTTGGTCGGCCCGGACAACACCCGCGCGTGGGTAGTCACGTGGAACTGCACCTCTTCCAGCACCATCCGCGTCACACTGGACGACGCTGCCCCACAGCTCATGCCGCAGTGTGCCCGCTCGCTCGTGGGTACGTACCGGCCCAACCCCGGCCCGCTGTCGGTGTTCAACGGCAGGCAGGCTGAGGGCAGGTGGAGGTTGCTGATAGACCTTGGGCCGGGGCTGGGGCCTGCTCAGGTGCCCGACCAACTCAACGGCTGGGGCCTCAGAATTTGCTTCAGGATGCAGGGTCAAGGCGCTCCCGGCTATGGCGTGGCAGGGCACTCGTGCATGACGGGCTACGCCGAAGGGCATGAAGAGGAGCACGAAAAGGAGTAGATGCGGATATGGCAGGGCGAATAGCGCTCAAACTGGACGTCAACCTGATCAATGTGGAACCGGGGCAGACCGCCGAGGTGCCCATCACAATCACCAACGCCTCGGATGTGGTGGACATATTTCTTATCTCGGTAGAGGGCCTCGACCCGTTGTGGTACACCCTGTCAGTGGGAGAGGTGCGCCTCTTCCCCGGCGAGTCGTCGCCCGTGACGCTGCGCGTCCACCCGCCCGCAGGTGTGGGGGCCGTGGCCGGAGCCTATCCGCTTACCATCTCTGCGGTGTCTCGCGATAACCCCACCGAGAGCGCGGTGGTGGGCGCGGCAGTAGTGCTGGCCGCCGTGGGCGCTGGGGACCTCGCGTTGGACATCCAGCCCCGCCGCATCGTGGCACGCCGTGGCCTGTTCACCATCGTCGTCACCAACGCGGCCAACGTGCCCCGGCCTCTGGTGCTCTCAGCCACAGACCCGGAAGAAGCCCTGCACTACGCGCTGGGCGCCCCTGAAGTGCATAGCCTGCGCGCCCTGACCGGAGAGGAGCCGGAGATGGGTGGAGCGGGTGCGCCTAGAGAGGGCAAGCCCCAGCTCGCTCAAGTGGAGGCGCAGGGCGCGGGCGTCGTGGAGCACGAGCTGGAGGTGCCCCCGGCCACGATGCTGAGGCTGCCCCTGCTGGTCAAGCCCCGCAGGCGTGTGTGGTGGGGCAAAGACAGGCCGTTTCCGTTTCAGGTGGGCACCCACCCACCCGGCGTGGAGTGGGAGCCGCGC
>DAOTTC010000022.1:0-47905 GCA_034437815.1 Chloroflexia bacterium
CGAGGGCTACGGGCTGACCGAGTGCTCGCCCGTGACCCACTGCAACCCCATCCACGGCGAGCGGCGCATCGGCAGTATTGGCCTGCCCATACCCTCTACCGATGCGCGTGTGGTGCACCCCGATACCGGCGCGCCCTTGCCCGTGGGCCAGATCGGCGAGCTTGCGGTGCGCGGGCCTCAGGTCATGTCCGGCTACTGGAATCGCCCCGACGAGACCGCGAGCATAATCAGAGACGGCTGGCTGTTGACCGGCGACATGGTGCGGCAGGATGAGGACGGCTACTTCTACGTGGTGGACCGCAAAAAGGACATCATTCTGGTGGGCGGATACACCGTATACCCCAGAGAGGTGGAAGAGGTCATCTATCAGTGCGGTAAGGTGCAGGAGGTGGTGGTGGCCGGCATCCCCGACCCGCACAAAGGTGAGGTGGTCAAGGCCTATGTGGTGCTCAAGGACGACGCCGAGATGACCGATCAGGAACTGCGCCGCTTCTGCGCCCGCTATCTGGCCGATTATAAGGTGCCCACCCGCATCGAGTTCCGCGAGAGCCTGCCCAAGAGCGGTGTGGGCAAATACCTGCGCCGCCAGCTGGTCGAAGAGGAATTGGCCCGCATGAATAAGAGCGGACAGGGCACCCTCACCCTCTAACTCCCTCTCTTCATGGGAGAGGGGCACATGCCCGCGCCACTACACAAAAACACGCCCGTTCACCCGGCACGGGGGCAAGACCCCGTGTCGGTTCCGGCAACAATCGGGGTTGATTAGGGGCGAGGCCCCCTATCCGGGGGTGCGGGTCTATAGATGTCCCCGGCTGTTTACTTCCCCCTGCGGTGGTAGAGATGTCCCCCCATCTTTGGCCTTGAACTGCACCACCGACACGACGAGGGGATGGGGTACAAGTGCCCCCCAAGCCCCTGTCGGGGGCGCTCCACTGCATGTTTTATACCCATCCGGCTAATTACAAAACCCGTACGTTTGTTCTATAATCAGCTATAGATGGTCCGCCATGGCAACCGGTCGTTGCCTGAGCATGGGCTTGTACTACCTCCATGGAAGGGCCAAACACATGAGGTAGGAAACTGGGGGCACCCTTACACCCAGAAGGTATCCGCCGTCAGTGGTGCTCCCTGCGTCCCCGGTATTTATCGCCTAGGCTCGGATAAGTTGGTATAAGAGGGCATATGACCCTAAGAGTTAGCGTTACAGCTAGTGAGCAGATGAGAGGAGAGGCAAGTTGGCACGAGGTGATGTAGGGGAATCGGAACCACAGGACGATGAAGAATTGGCTCGTCTGGCTAAGAGCGGGGACAGGCAGGCTCGCAACCGGCTGTACTTTCGCCACGAGGCACGCATCAGGCAACTGGTCGCCCCGGCCAGACGCTATGCAGCCCTGATGGCCGCGGGGGACGCATCAATAGGGCCGGAAGATGTAGAGCAACAGGCGTTCATAGCTTTCTGTGAACTTGTGGAGCAGTGGGACGCTCAGCGGTTGCCCTTCAACCTGTTTCTGGAGAGGCGGCTGACGCGAAAACTGCGTAATTACGTACGCGACGCGCTCCATTCGCGCAGCAGGGTGAAGCGCGTGCCCGGCGCCTTGGCCGATGAGACTATCGAGGTTGCGGGTGCCGTCATGAGTGCGGAGAGCGAAGCGGAGGTTCGCATGTTGGAACAGGTGGAGTGGTTCGAGCGGGCCGCCTCGCTTCCACCGGACGAACGGTGGAAGGAGTTGATCATGATGCGCTTTCAGGAAGGCCTGTCGAGCAGGCAGATTGCCGTGGTCAGCGGGCGCACACATCGCACGGTCAATCGCAACCTGCGCGCGGCCATCGAGGCGATCCGCAACAAGATTCAGGAAGAGTGGGAAGACTGCGGTTAGGGGGGCGCTGGTTTGCGCCGGTGCAAGCACTCACGATGAGATGGAGGCTTCGGCGGCAGGCCTTCTGGCCCCCGCATCGGCCCCTGCGCCAGCGCCTGTGCCCCGGCCCTTGACGTGGAACAGGTCGAGCAGCAACCGCCGCAAGCGCTCCGGGCTGAGGTTGCCGACCAGCCGGCCATTGGCGGCCACGGAGATGGTGCCCCGCTCTTCGCTGACCACCACCGCGATGGCGTCGGAATATTCGGATATGCCCAGCGCGGCACGATGTCGAGTGCCATAGGGGGTGGGGCCGAGCACGTTATCGGACAGGGGCAACACGGTGCCCGCCGCCACCAAGCGCCCATTACGGATGATGACCGCCCCATCGTGCAGAGGCGAGTTGGGGTAGAAAATGGTGGTGAGCAACTGGCGGGTCACTTCGGCATCGAGGGGCACGCCTTTGTCCGCATAGTCTTGCAGGCCGGTCTGTCTCTCCAGCACGATGAGCGCCCCGTGCTTCTGCCTCGCCAGCACGGCGCACGCGGCGGCCACCTCTTCGATCGTCTCCTCGATCACCGCCCTTGCCCCGAACACCCCGCGCTGAAACCACGTGCCCGTGCGCCCCAGTTGCTCAAGCGCTCGGCGCAGTTCGGGCTGGAAGATTATGGGGATGGCAACCAGCAGGGCCAGCCCCGAATTGCGTATCAACCACGTGAGCGTGGAGAGCTGGAACACACTGGACAGCAGGGCCGAGGCCAGCCACAGAATGATGATGCCGCGCACAAGCTGCACAGCACGCGTGCCCTGCACTACGGTCAGCAGCCAGTAGAAGATCAGCGTGACCGCCGCCAGATCGAGCAGCGTGGCCCAGCTTACCTGCGACAGCACCCACGAGATTTGTGACACGTTGCATTCGCCCTTCCGGTCTTCGCCCGCCGGTCCGTCCAGAACGACCTGCTATGGGTCTATTCTAAACTCTGTAGGCGAATCGGGCAAGTCGAGCGCTTGTAATTGGTTCCACCCGTAACCGGGGACGTCAGGTCGCCAGTGGTCAATAGTGAGAGCTGACCACCAAGAACCACCAAGCGCGCTATGGAAGCGCAGGCTCACCCCTGCACGAAGGCCCGTTTGAGCTTGGGTCGAGAGGTATCGGACTTTGAGCCTTGCGTCTTAGGAGCCGGGTCATCGGAGCCTTCGGAGCCTTCAGCGGCCTCTTTCGCCATGCGCAGCATCTCGCTATGCATGATAGGCACGCGCTCGTCGTCGGGGTCGAGGCGCATCAGGCGTCCGTACAGGCGGGCGGCCTGTCCATATTCACCCAGCGATATGAGTTGCTGGGCCAACATGTGGTGGGCCGGCACGTCTTCCGGCGACAGCGCCAGAAGCTGATGCAGAGCGGCGATAGCCCCGTCGGTCTGACCTTCTTTGATGAAGTATTCGGCGAGGGTGCGCTCGGCCTCTATAGCCTCCTGCAATTTGCCCGCAAGGATGTACAGGTTGATGAGCTGGTGGCGGGCTTCTATATCTCTGGGAGCCAGCCGCACCAGCCGCTCATAGATGCCAATGGCCTTGTCGTGCTGGCCCAACCCGTGGTACAGGTCGGCGGCTCGCTGATAGGTGGCATAGGCGTCCTTCAGCTGCCCGGCTTTCAACTGTAGCTCGGCCAGTGTGTTCAGTTCGGTCAGGCCATGGTCGGTCATGCCCAGCTTCAGGTACATGTCGCTCAACTTGCGCCGCACTGCGATGTTGTTGGGAGCCAAACGGGCCATGTGCCCCAGCGTCTCCAGCGTCTTTTCGTTGTCGTTGGCCTTCTGGTAGATCACCAGCAGGTCGTTCAATTCGGACAGGGCATCGGCCAGATTCCCCTGCCTGAAGTAGATGTCGGCTCGGCGGGTGTACACCGAATGATCGTCGGGCATGCGCGCCTTGATAGCGTCCAGCGCCTCCAGAGCGCCCTGCCAGTTGTTTTCAGAGGCGTACGACTCGGCCAAGCCGTAGTAGAGTTGCAGTGGGTCGGGCAGGCGCAGGAACGCATATTGCGGGCGAGGCGAGTGCAGAGGCGAGGCTTCATCTACCTCGGCGCTCTGCGCGTCCAGCACCCCATGAGCTTTGAGTATGTCGAGGGCGCGCCGGTATTGCTGGCTTGCCACGGCGGTGTCTCTAGCGTGCATAGCGAGGTCGGCTCTAGTGCAGCACATCAACAGTTCCAGCAAGCGCCACGACCTGTGCAGTTCGGCGGTAGCGGCCATCGCCAGAAACTCCAACCCCTGATCCAGCGCATCCGAAGCTATATCGGACAGGCCGGCACGTTCGGCGACCACGGCCAGACCGTAGTACATCGAAGGCTCAGGTTTACGCACCAGCGCGGAATGAATCTCTTCGAGGAACGTGCGGTTGGACTGCTTGTCTCTGTCGGCACGCTCCAAAATACTTTGCAGGGCGTCCCATTGAGTGGGGTCATCGGTGCGAGCCAGCACTGTATACAGTCGGACCAGCGCCGTGTTGTTGGCGGGGTCAAGGGTGAGGGCGCGACCCAGTTCGGCCAGAGCCTGCGAGTAGTTGCCCAGAGCCATGTGGTAGGTACCCGTGGCCAACGCCACCTCGGACGAGTCGGGCAGTCTGGCACGCAGTGCTTCGACTTCCTGCAAGGCACGTTGTGGGTCACCCGCCCGGAAGTAGCTGTCGGGTATGGCAAGCAATGCTCTGGCCGCTTCCTCCGTCTTGCCTGCTTCCAGAAGAAGCATGCCCAGACGGGTTTGCAGTGTGGGGTTGTTGGGCTGGAGCTGCGCCAGCCGGCGGCACACCTCGGCGGCGTTGGCCGGGTCCGAGCGGGCGATGTAAGTGTCCATAACTGCCTGTAACTTGGCGATGGCGTCCTCAACCCTGCCCTGATGAAGGTAGATGTCGGCGAGCAAGAGGTGGATGGGCAGGTAACCGGGTTCCAGTTCGATGACTGCCAGACAGGAGTCTATGGCCCCGTCCCATTTGCCTTCGGCGACCGCGGCCTCGCCCTCGGCGATCAGGCTCTGCACGGCCAATGTCTGCTTCTCTACATCGCGCAGAGCGCTGGCCGACAGGTTGATGTAGATGTGGTCACCCTTGACCGGCACCCCCTCGGCGATATCGGGTGGGGCGGCCTGCAACAGTTCGGCGGCGATGGTCATGGGTAGAATATGGGTGGCATCGGGTGTGGGGTCTGGGGGCCGAAGCTCTTCACCGGTGGAAGTATCGGCGGCCCTCAGGTATTCGGTGATGGTGCGCAGGCTACTGCCATGCGGGCGCATCAACTGGGTGGCTATATCGGCGGGCACCTGATACTGCTGTTCGGTGGTGGTGGCCGGCCGATCGGCACCATCGGTGATTATGCTGGTGCCCGGCTTGAGCTGGTTGGTGGCCTCATTGGCGTGGTCGGCCACCTCCGCTCCTTCCACCATGATGCGTGTAGCCTCGAACGGTTGAGCGCTGGCGGTGGCCGGGGCCGGTCGGTCATCTTCGGGCGCATTGGCAGCGTTGAGGAAACCGCTGCCCTTGCTGATGCCCAGCAGTTTGCTCTGGATGCTGCGATTGTACAGCTCGTCGGCCTTTTGCTCGAGGTCGGAGAGTTTGGGGTGCGACCACTTGTGCTCTTTGAATATTTTGACCAGATTACTGTACAGAGATGAGGCGCGCCCGATATTGTTGTCGGCCAGATTAGCTTCGGCGGTAGCGGTGTATAGTTCTATCAGTTCATCGGCCTCGTTGGCGGTGATCTGGTCGAAATTGATCAGGCTGAGGGCACGCTCGAAAGCCCACACCGCCTTGGGGTAATTGTGCAGGGCCATATAGCACTGACCCATGATATAGTTGGCCGAGGTAGCGAATTCGGGGTCTTGAGAGGCCCGCTCCAGATAGGGTATGCCGGCTTCGTTGCGGCCCATCTGCTGGTTGAGCAGGCCGGCGGCATAGAATACCGAGGCCCGGCGGGCGCCGGCGCGCACCGCTTGGTCGTACAGGTCGAGCGCCCGGCGGTAGTTGCCCGCGTTCTGGGCTTCTTCGGCCTGCTGCACCAATGCGGCCACCTCCGGCGGCTCCGGCTCGGTTTGGGCCTGCAAACCAAGTAGACCCGTGCCTATGACAGTGGCCAGCTTGTTGGTGCCGTCCGCTTCCGGCGACAGGTAGGACACGCCCCGCGTCTCGGCGATCTTGCGCCGCACCGTGTACAACCAGCGCTTCACTTCGGTGTTTTCCGGGTCGAGGGAAGAGGCGGCCTCGGCGTGTTGCAGGGCCTGATCCAGATCGTTGGCTTCGAAGGCCAGCGCCGACAGGGCCATATGCTCGGCAAGTTGGGCCTGCTTGTCACCGATCTGCTGGTTGAGCACCAACAGGCGGCGGTGCACTTCGGCATCTTTGGGCAGGGCGCGCGACAGGTCTCGCAAGGCACGCACCGCTTCGTGCACCTGATGCTGGTCGAGGTATGCATCGGCCAGCTTGTTGTAGGCATCTATAGCCTTGTCCGGCTGGCCGAGGGCCAGATATACTTCGGCGAGGCGGTTGAGCGCGAATAGGTCGGTCGGGTCGGCGTTGACGAGGCTCTGGTATGCCTCAAGAGCTTCACCCCATCGCCGGAGGCGGAACAGGCATTGAGCCATGTTGCGTTTGGCGGCGTTGTCCTCAGGAAACTCGGCGAGGGCGCGGCTGTACTCTTTCAGGGCGCGTTCCCACTGGTTGGCCCATGCGTAATCATGGGCGCGTTTCATTGCGGTCTCATAGATGGCTTTGTTCGCTGCCATGCTGTATGTACCCCGTGTATAGCTCAATTGGCTGATGGTAAAACGGTAAAGTGGTCAGTGGCCGCCGATGGATGGGCAAATACCGCATCTGACGCGCTTCGCCTGTGCGTCCGTCTGGCCGGCAGGCTCCACATAAACCTACATAAACAATCGGCAGCACATGGTGGTCTGCCGTCAATCGAGTATAGCACAAAAGAGCGCGCCAACAGACAAAAATGGGACAAAGGGGAGCGAAGGTTGGGAGAGAAGTACTGTTATTGTTATACCGACATCGTCACGAGGAGGCTGCAAAAGGCGGATACAGGGGCGTGCTCAGGATCGCGGGCATCTTGACCTATCGACAACCTACAACGCGAGGCAGAGGGGAAATAGCATCATGCCATCCACTCGGCGAGCGGCACGCGCACTGACACGGTTGTGCCCTGCCCGGGAATGCTTTCCACTCGGTATTCAGCCGACAGGGACTGCGCGCGCTGGCGCATAGTGCCCAGCCCCATGTGCCCGGCGGGCACGTTGCCCACGTCGAAGCCCACGCCATCATCCTTGATCTGGAGGGTGACGAACCGGTCGTCCGCCTCGATGCATATTTCCACGTGGCCGGCTTTCGCATGTTTGACCACATTATGCAGGGCTTCCTGTGCGATGCGATACAAAGCTTCCTCAGCCGCGGGCTTCAAACGGGGCAGCACCCCATCCCCGGCTTCTTGCTCATTGGGGCAGACCACGCTTACTTGCAACATCTGCCGCCCCTGCACTCCTGCCGCATGCTTGCGCAGGGCGTTCAACAACCCTTCTTCCTCAAGCGCCCCCGGCCTCAGTTCGAATATCAGGGCACGCATGTCGGCCAGCGCGGCCTGCGTGAGGGAGCGCAGGTCGGCTACGTGCTGCATTACGGCTTGGGAGGGCGCGCCCTCTCGTGCCAAAGTCAATTCGATGCTGCGGGCTATCAAGCCCATGCTGAATAGGGCCTGACTGACCGAGTCGTGCAGTTCGCGGGCCAAGCGGGCGCGTTCTTCCAACGCGGCCTTGTCCTGTACCTGAGTAAGCAACAGCGCATTCTGCACCGCTACGGCGGCCTGATCGGCGATAGCCGTGTGGAAAGCCAGCTCGGCATCCCCGATGTTCTGGGTGGGCTGGTGGTAGCTGAGCAGCACGCCCATCAACTCGTCCCGGTACACCATGGGCACAGCCACCACAGTATCCCATGTCACCTGCTTCATGAAATCGTGGATGTGGGAGTATTCGGGCCTGCTGAGCACAAAGTCGCGCATGCCGCTGTATACCAGCGGTTTGCGCTCGCTGAAGGACAACTGCGTCAAAGTGGCGGCCTCTGATGCGTACACAGAGTTCATGGCGGAGGCGTACCCTTCGGGCAGGCCGTAAGTGCCCACCATACGAGCCTGACGGGAAGCGCCTTCGAACAGGGCGACCGCCGCGCCCACCGCGCCCGTGGCCCCCACCACCTGCTCGCACAAGTCGTCCAGCGTAGATTGCAAGGAGCCGCCGAAGGCCACTCGCGAGGCTATCTGGGCCAGCGCCGAGGTCATGCGTGCCGTGGTCTGTGCCTGCTCGTACAGGCGGGCGTTCTCTATCGCCACAGCCACCTGATCGGCGATGGCCGAGTGGAATGCCAGCTCGGTGTCGGTTATGACGCGTGCAGGGGGGTGATAGCTGAAGAGGATGCCCATGGGATTGTCCTGATAGATCATGGGCACGGCTACCATAGTATCCCACCGCGCATAGTGCATGAACGCGTGTAGGGGGGCGTATGCCGGCGAATCGAGCACCCGCTGGCGCATATTGGGGATCACCACGGCCCGGCGGCCATCGAAGGCGTCTTGCGCCAGCAATCTCACGCCGGAAGCCAGAATCTGGTTGAGCGCGGTGGCATAACCCGGCGGGTGTCCATAGGTACCCACGATGCGCGCCTGCCCGGTGTCCTCGTCGGTCAGCGCCACAGCAGCGGCCACCGCGCCCGTGGCCCCCACCACCTGCTCGCACAAGTCGTCCAGCGTGGATTGCAGGGAGCCGCCGAAGGCCACCCGCGAGGCTATCTGGGCCAGCGCCGAGGTCATGCGTGCCGCGGCCTGCGCCTGCTCGTACAGGCGGGCGTTCTCTACGGCCAGCGCCGCGTGGTTGGCTATGGCCATGGCCAGTCTGGCGTGGCGCTCGGTATAATAGCCAACTTCGGAATGAGAGAGGCTCATCAAGCCGATGATGCGGTCTTTCAACTTGAGCGGTACCGCCAACCACGAGTGCATATAGCTCAAAGCGGTGTGCAAAAGGCCCCCCACCATAGTCCTGTAAGCCAGCGCGTAGGGGCCTTGGCCGTGCACATCTTCGATGATAACGGCTTGCCCCCGGCTCAACTCGTCCCAAATGATGCCCATGTTGGTTTTGGGAAAGCGCTGGCCCAGAATGGCCGGCTCCTGTGCTATCGCCCCCCACGAGTCCATGACCACGAGGTCGTCGCCATCTGCCATGATGATGGTCGAACCGCTGTAGTGGGCTATCACCTTCAGTTGTTCGGAGATGCGGCTCAACAACGGCCTCAACTCCAGAGTTGAGGTGACGTTTTGAGACACTTCGAGCAGGGTAGACAGTTCACGGGTGCGCTCTTCCACGCGCTGTTCAAGCAGTTCGTAAGCCTGCATCCGTTCGCTGATGTCCCGCACCACGCCCAACACGTGGGGTTTGCCGTTGAACATGAACTGGCCGCCGTGCACCTCCACATGGAAGGGCGTGCCGTCTTTACGCACATCCATGGCCTGACACTGGTAGGTGCCGCCCGCCCTCGTGACCTGCACATACTCCTCGAACAAGTAGTGGTAGTCGGGGTGGATGAAATCGCGGGGTGGCACGCGCAACATCTCCTCATAGGTGTAGCCGTGCATCTTGCAGAAGGCGGGATTGACCTCCACCACATTGCCATCGAGGTCGTTGATAACCAACCCGTCGCTTGTGGCCTCGAATATAGCGCGATACTGCTCCTCGGCGGATTTGAGGCCGGCCTCGGCCAATTGGCGTTTGGTGATATCCACCATGACCCCACGCAGTTTCACGGGTCGGTCGTCTTCTACCTGCACAGTGACTATGTCGTGCAGCCAGACTATGCGCCCGTCCGCGGCGATCATCCTGTACACAAACTCGTGGGGGCGTTTTTCGGCGGTGGCGAGGGCGCAATATTCGGGCACCCACTCTCGGTCCTCCGGGTGCATATGGTCCCGCCAGAACGTAGGCTCAGATATCCATCGTTGTACAGGATAGCCGAGGAGCCGCTCGGCCTGCTCGCTTACGAATGTGAATCGAAACGTCTCGGCATCACCTTCCCACACGATGCTGTCGAGAGAGTTCACAAGCTCAGCATATCTATGCTCCGACGAGCGCAGGGCCTCTTCCGCCTTTTTGCGCTCGGTGATATCTTCCACCACGAACACGACCTCGCACACCTGTCCGGTCTCATCCCGGACCGGATAAGCAAAGGCCCGAACCCAGCGCTCTTCCTCGCCCGTGCCTTGCGGCAGCATGCGCTTGGTGCGCACAGCCGGAAGGTCTATCACCTCGCCTGCGAAGGCTCTGCGCACCCAGTCGGCCGCGCCTGACTTCTGCAAACCTGCATCTTGGAGCAGGTTGTAAGCGAGGGCGCTCTCGATGCTCATGCCGTAGAGGTCGGCCCATGGCCGGTTGACTTCCAGCGTCTGGCCGTCGGGCCGGTAACGATGGATGGCGAATGGGGATTGCTCGAACAGCCCGCGGAAGCGGCTCTGCGCGATATACAGCGCTCGGTCGCGTCGTTTCAGCTCTATGGCGTACAAAATCGAGCGTTCGAGCGCTTCGGGGTGCATGTGCTCTTTAATCAGGTAGTCGTCGGCCCCGGCTTCGATAGCACGATGGGCGCTGCCCTCGTGGGCGGCCCGCACCAGCACGATCACGGGCAGGCCGGGGGCGCGTTCACGGACAGTTTGAACGGCATGCACGGTGGCTGTGCCATTCGGCCCGGCGATATCGGCGATATCGAGCAACACCACATCAATATCGCCCCGCGACAGGCGGCGCAAGAGGCTATCCAGCTTGGAGAAGTGCAACAGCCGGGTGCGCAGCCTTGTGGCAGACGCGAGCCAGTGCCGAAGCACGTCAGACTGCTCAGGTGCCGCGTCGGACGGCTCGACACCGTGCCCCTGAAAGAGGACGGCAATGCGCACATGCGGGGGCCTGCTGGCGGGGCTGCGGTTGCTGTGGTGGGGGTGAGCGTTTTCCGCGGAAAGCGAACCGTTGTGTGGCGGCTCGAAGCCTGCTCCCCTCTCTGCGTTCTGGTGCATTTTCAGCTAAAGGTTCCTCTCTAACTGCGCGACGCTCTCGCTAGGAAGGGGCGGGGGATATTACAGCAGGAGCATAAACCCGATGGACAGAAGGCCACGTTCATCCTCTTCAAAAGGATGAGGCCCGACCTTCTCATAGTACGCAGTTATCTTTAGCTTACCAGATTTCGGTCCGGCTTACAACTGTGGCAATGCAATTGGTTCCACCAACAATCGGGGGTCGGTCCTCCGCCTCGAACAAGCCCGGGGGCCAACCGAGAGCGCAGGCGGGTGGCCTGCCCACAGTGCGGATGTGGGGTCAGGTGCTAAACATGCGGACGTCCCGCATACGCTCCTCCATCGGTCCCGTATGCTTGGTGTCTCGGTGGTTTAATCTATGCTATTACTTCGTGTTTTCTGTGTCTCTCTGTGGTTAATATCCTGACCACCGACCATCAGTAGCCCCGATTGTTGGTGGAAGCCAGACCACGGGTTGGCTTGACCCATACGCCCCCAAGGCGTATAGTATCAACAGAAGAGAAGCATTGGTCGGTTGCCGGTTGGGTGCTCCTCGGTGTCCCCGGTGGGACCGGGTGCCCGGCGGTCGAGAACGCATCTTCGCCTCAGGCATCGTTCAGGTAACAGGCACGATCATCCCGTTTGCAGTGCACACAAGAGCATACACAGGAAGGATATATCTATGCCTCAATCATCATCATCGCGCAAACCACGCACATTAGGAGAACTGCGGCGCAGCGAATATCAGGTTCTGCCGGTCAAAGAGGAAATGCGCAAGAACCTGATCCACAAACTACGCAACAACGAAAAGATTTTCCCCGGCATCGTCGGTTATGACGAAACGGTCATACCGCAAGTCGAGAACGCCATCCTGTCGGGTCAAGACATCATCTTTTTGGGGGAGCGCGGTCAGGCCAAGACGCGCATGGCCCGCGCCCTCATAAATCTGCTGGACGAGGAAATCCCCATTATCAAGGGAAGCGAGGTCAACGACAACCCTTATGCGCCCATCAGCGCGGAAGGCAGGCGGCTGGTGCAGGAGTACGGCGACGACGTGGAGATCGAGTGGCTGCCCCGCGAAGCACGCTACGGCGAGAAGTTGGCCACCCCTGACATCACCATCGCCGACCTAATAGGCGACGTGGATCCCATCAAGGTGGCCGAGGGGCGCTACTTGTCCGACGAGCTGACTATCCACTACGGCCTTCTGCCGCGCACCAACCGGGGCATCTTCTGCATAAACGAACTGCCCGATCTGGCCGAGCGGGTGCAGGTGGGCCTGCTCAACGTGCTGGAGGAGCGCGACGTGCAAATACGCGGCTATAAGGTGCGCCTGCCGCTCGACATATATCTAGTGGCCTCAGCCAACCCTGAAGACTACACCAACCGCGGGCGCATCATCACCCCGCTCAAAGACCGCGCAGGCTCGCAGATACGCACCCACTACCCGTCCACCATTGACCAAGAAATAGACATCATGGAGCAGGAGCGGCTGGACTTCTCCACCCCCGGCTACGAGATAGAAGTGCCACACTATATGAAGGAGATAGTGGCCGAGATCACCCATCTGGCCCGGCGGCATCAGGATATCTCCCAGCGGTCGGGGGTGTCGGTGCGCGTGTCCATCGCCAACTACGAGAACCTCATATCCAACGCCCTGAAGCGGGCCATCCGGCTGGGCGAGCACCGTGTGGTACCGCGCATATCCGACCTGCATGCGCTGGTGGCTTCCACCGCTGGCAAGATCGAAATCGAGGCGGTGGGCGACGTGCGCGAGGACAAGCTGGTAGAGAAGCTGGTACAGGGGGCGGTGCTGGCTGTGTGGAACCGCCGCTTCTCGGTGAGCGACTTCGATGACGTGGTCACCCGCTTCCACAACGGGCTGACCATCGAGGTGTCGGACACCATGCCCTCCATGGAGTACGTGCATCAGGCCGCCGACCTGAAGGGCATGCGCAGTGCCATTACCAAGCTGGAGGCACAGGGCAACCCCGCCGCCGTGGCCGCCGCGGTGGAGTTCGTGCTGGAGGGCTTGCACCTCAACCGCCGCCTGAACAAAGACCGCTCTGCGGGTGGCGTGCGCTACCGCCGATAGTCGCCAGTCGTCAGTCGCCAGTCGTCAGTCAGTAATTGGTTGCTTTGAGGAATGGGGCAAATGGGGGGCGTGGAGGAGAATACTAGATTGCGCGGCTACAGGGAATTGGTTGCATGGCAAACGGCCATGGATTTAGTTGAGTTTGTATATGTTGCCACCCGTAATTGGCCCAAAGAGGAGCTTTATAGTCTGACAAGTCAGGTCCGTAGGGCTGTAGTTTCAGTGCCATCCAACATAGCCGAGGGGCAAGCACGTGCTTTGTCCAAAGAGTTCCTATACCACCTTCGGATAGCTTACGGTTCGTTATCCGAGCTGGAGACACAGATAATAGTAGCCCAGCGTTTGGGCTATATCTCGCACGAAGTTGTAGAGCGTATATTAGCGCAAAGTGCAGAGGTTAGCCGACTGATCAACGGACTTTCAAGGTCGTTGCTAAACCGTCAGATTGATGACTGACGACTGACGACTGACGACTATGTACTGCCAGCATCTGACACTGGACGAGTTTCGCAACTACCGGCATCTGTCGCTGGACCTGCCGCCGGGCGTGGCGGTGGTCAGGGGTGACAACGCTTCGGGCAAGACCTCTCTGCTCGAAGCGGTGTACATGCTGGCTACCACCCGCTCGCCCCGTACCACCTCGGAGTTGGAGTTGATCAACTTCGCGGCCCCCGGCGATCTAGGGTCGCCCCCGTTCGCGCGCATTGCGGCCCGCGTGGAGCGCGAGCGCGGCCCCCTCGATGTGGAGATACTGGTGGTGCGCGAGGAAGAGCCGCCGACCGTGGGCGGGCAGGCGGGTGTGGTGCAGGCCCGCAAGCGCATCAGGGTGAATGGGGTAGCCCGGCGCGCCCTCGACCTCGTGGGGCAGGTAAACGTGGTGCTGTTCACCCCGCAGGACGTGGACCTTGTGACCGGCCCGCCCGCCCTGCGCCGCCGCTACATGGACGTGACCATCTCGCAGATAGACCACCGCTACGTGCGCCAGCTCTCTCAATATGTGAAGGTGCTGGCCCAGCGCAACTCCCTGCTCAAGTCTATCCGCGAGCAGGGGCGCAGCGCTCACTCGCGCGATGTGGCTGAGGAGATGGCCTACTGGGACCAAGAGCTGGCCGAGCACGGGGCCTATATAGTACTGCGCCGCGAGGTGTTCGCCGCCCGCCTGTCGGCCCGCGCCGAGGCGGTGCACCACCTGCTCGCGGGCACCGACGCGGCTAACGGACGGGTGGACACGCGCCAGCTGTTGCGCGAACGCCGCCCTACCGCCGAACTGCGCTTGAACCTCGCCTACGAGTCTTCGGTGGCTCCGCAGGCTCGCGCTGCGCTCATGCCCGAACTATTGGCTCAGATCGAAGCCGAGACAGCCATCGCTGCCGACGCCGCAGGCAGAGAACATGACGAGCACACGGCCCGCGTGGACCCTTCTGTCCTGCGCGGGCGCATACCCCACGTCGAAGCGCACGCCCGGCGCATCGCCGAAGAGTTCAAGCGGCAGTTGGAGGAACTGCGCCCCCACGAGGTGCGGCGCGGAGTGTCTCTGCTCGGCCCGCACCGCGATGACCTGCTGTTCCAGATCGGCGAACTGGCACTGAGCGCCTACGGCTCGCGCGGGCAGCAGCGCACGGCTGTGCTGGCCGTCAAGCTGGCCGAGGTGGAACTGATGACCGCCGAGACGGGCGACACGCCCATCCTGCTGTTGGATGACATACTGTCCGAGCTGGACGCGCGCAGGCGGAGCTATCTGCTCAGCACCATCGGGGGCCAGCAGTATCAGGCCCTCATCACCACCACCGATGTGGCAGGCTTCGACCCGGCCTTTCTGGAGAAAGCCGCCCTGCTGGAGGTACAGCACGGGCAAGTGGTACAGGCGGCCTAGCTGTAGGCCCCGGTCACCGCGACCCCACCGGTCAGGTCGAGGTGGGAGTGCTGGTCCCGTCTTGAAACGCTGACTGCCGGAGCGCCACAGGCGGCAAAAGGTATGTGGTCGGCACCAGCGACGCCACGCCCACACCGATGAGGCGTACCAGCTGCCTGCCTTCGCACAGGCCCACGCTCTGCGCAACCTGATCTAGCATGCGTGCCGCCACGTCATAGACGGTCTGGCCCGAGTCGGTGGGCACAGGCAGGGTATGCTGTCTGCTCATTAGCCTGCCGTAATCCGAGCGTTCGGGCCGCCATGTGCGGTGGGGGTTAGCGGGCAGGAGCCGCAGTTTGATGTATACACAGCGCGCGCAGAAGCCCTGCTTCTGGAGCGTCCGCGCTACTCTGCCGGCCAGCGAGCGCAATATGGGCTTCAGGCGCTCCGGGTCGCTCAGGTCCTCGGCCAGCGTGACCTCTCTGCTGATGGATCTGGGGTCGCCGGGGGGCTGTACGGGGGCATCGTCCTCGCCCCGTGCCCTGCGCTGGAGGCTGGCCGCGTGGTCCGCGCCGAACGCGGCGGCCAGATTGTGCTCGTCGGCTGTGGCAAGCTCTCCAAGGGTGGCGATGCCCAGCAGGCGCAGGGCTTCGGCGGTGCGTGGGCCGATGCCGGGCAGAGCGCGCACGTGCAGGGGAGCCAGCACCGCGGCCTCCGTGCCGTGTTCCACGATCACCAGCCCGTCGGGCTTTTGCAGGTCCGAAGCTATTTTGGCTACCAGCTTGTTGGGCGCGATGCCCACCGAGGCGGTCAGCGCGGTCTCCTCCAGTATGCGGGCCTTGAGCCGCTCGCCGATCAGGCGTATGGGGTCGCCGGCCTGCTGGCTGTTCGTCAGGTCCAGATAGGCTTCATCCAGCGACACCGGCTCGACCACCGGGCTGAACTCGGCCCACACCCTGCGCAACTGCTCTGCCACCTGCCTGTATCGCTCGAAGCGCCCCGGCAGTACCACGGCGTGCGGACACAGCACCAGTGCCCTCGCCAGCGGCATGGCCGAGCGTACGCCGAAGGCTCTCGCCTCGTAGGAAGCCGAGGCCACCACCCCGCGTACCCCTCTGATGTACTCAGGCGGGTGAGGCAGCTTTGCCGCCTGCTCGGCCATGTGGCGCAGTGTGTCGAGCGGAAGTGGGGAATTGGCTACCACCACCGGCAAGCCGCGCAGGGCAGGGTCGTCGCGCTGTTCCACCGACGCGAAAAAGGCGTCCATGTCCACGTGCGCCACCCATCGTCGGGCAGGCCGCCCGTGCGGGTTGGATTGTCCGGTCACCGGTTGGTCATACATATAAACCATATAGAAGGAGGGATTTGGAGAGGGCTGCCTCTGCCTCTGCCTCTGCCTCTGGCCCATGTGATGCAAGCACCATAGCATAGAACCGATGTTCTGTCAATCGTTTCCACTAATGCGGTTCCAGCAATAATGGGGGTTGACAGGGGATCTCCCCCGCACCCCCATTTATCGCTTTTGCTCAGCGGGGAGATAGTGCGGACGGAGCACGGGCATCTCGCCCGCCAACGGCCCAAAGGTAAGGTTGGGTGATGGATGCGGGCGAGATGCCTGCGCCACGCCACATATTACAATGCAAACCCTCTGACCGGCCTCAGGGGTTGCCGGGGTATTTTTTCTCCCATCTGAACCTGCCGAGGTGGCTGAGGAGCACCTCGTATGGAGTGCCCGCATACTCGGGGTGATACTCGAACACCGCCCGCTCGAAGTATTGCACCGTGTAAGCCCTGCCGTCCAGCGGGCTTATCTCTGTGAACTCATCCGATATGGGGTAGCCCTGCTGCATCAACCCACCGTGCGTGCGCCAGTATCCAAGGAACACCCCGCCCAGCCGCTTGCCGGTCTGCGGGAACAGCACCGAGCCGGGGCTTGTGTTGGGGCGCTGGTCTGGCGCGCCGTTGGGGTACTTGCGCCTGTACTCGAACGTGCCCAACTGCGACAGCAGTACCTCGTAGGGGGTGCCCGCGTGCTCCGGGTGATACTCGAACACCGCCCGCTCGAAGTACTGCACGGTGTACAGCTTACCGTCGAGGTCGCTTACTTCGCCTATGACATCCGATATTGGATAGCCCTGCTGCATCAGCCCGCCGTGCTCCTGCCAGTACTTGAGGAAGATACCGCTCAGCATTTTGCCGGTCTGGGGAAAGGTGATGCTTCCGGAGCCGGGCAGGGGTACCGGTGGGTTGAGGGGCTTTGTGGTCGGGGCAGGCGTGTGGCAGGGCAGTTTGCTGTATCTGACCAGCAGGCCCATATCGCGGTTCCCCACCAGCCACAGGTCCCCGCCGATCACGGCGGCATCGTAAAAGGCACTGCCGTCCAGATGCTCACCAATGCCGGGCACGTGGACCTCTTGCCACGCTCGACCGTTCCAGCGCAAAAGTGTCATCCGCGAGCCTGATCTAGGGGTTGACAGATAACCCATAACCCACACTTCGTCGGGAGACCTGACGGCAACCGAATAGAGCAGGAGCGTCTCTCGTATCTCGGCAGGCTCGGTGATCCGGCTGGGAGCGGGCATAACGCTCCACTGCCTGCCGTCCCAGTGCATGATGAGGGTATCAATTGTGAACTGGTCGGGGTAGATGTTGCCCACGGCCCACACGTCATCGGCGGCAAGGGCGGCCACCCCGTACAGCACGCCGCTGACCTGAGGCACGGGCACCATGCTCCATTGTGTGCCGTCCCAGTGCACCGACAGCGGGTTGAAGTTGTTGTTCGCCACTTTTGTGCCCACCGCCCATATGTCATTTTTGGAGATAACAGCTATGCTTTCCAGCGTGCTGTAGCCGCGCTCTCGCATCGGTATCAGGCCGGGGATGTCCACCCGCGTCCAATCGCGCCCGTTCCAGTGGATGAGGATGGCCTCCTTACAGCCCACGCAATTGGCAGACGGTTCGTAATAGCCTACCGCCCACACGTCGTCCGGGGCTATGGCGGCCACGTCCTTAAGCTCGTTGATGTTATCCTGAGCGAAATTCGGCGTGGGCACCACGCTCCACCCGGTGCCATCCCAGTGGAGAGCGAGGGTGCGCTGGGGCTTGTGCAGTGGGTCGCCCACCGAGCCGACGGCCCACACATCGCGCGGATTGAGCGGGGCCACGCCGTACAGTCGGCTGTAAGTGCCGAGATCGGGCAGGGGTACGTTCGACCAAGCCCTGCCGTCCCAGTGGCTGACCAGTGCCCGCGCCACTTCGCCGTTGCCGGTCGAGCCCACCGCCCAGATATCGTCGGGCGCACTGCCTGCGACCGCCCGGTAAAACTGGAACGGCATGCCGGTGGCGGGCGCTCTGAACGTGGTCCAGCACCCCGGCATTTCGAGCCGGGGCGGTCGAGATATGGGGGTGGGCGCCGACGTGCCAGTAGGCTGGCTGACGTAAGCTGTCGCAACATAGGTGGCCGTGAGGTCCGGCGGCGGGTTCTGCGCGTATGCACTGCGTGCTGTGCCCCCACAGGCAGTCGCCGATATGGATACCAGCACAGCCACAAAAGCGATCAACCCGACTACAAGGCCCGCTGTGCTGCGCCCACGCACGACCGCTTTGCCTTTGCTCTGCTCTGCCGATGCCACCACGTCTCCCTCCTCTCTGCTCTGCCTTCAGGCCAACGTCGGCCTGCTCTAAAAGAATTGACGAGCCATCAGGCGAGAGGTCGCAGGCCCAACCAATCATCTGCTTCGGGTAGACAGGTGGGTGCGAGTCGCTTCCAAAGCACCCTGCCCCAAAGCCGTATTCCTGCCTGACAGTGCCCGTGCGGGCATTCAACCGCCGGTTGTGATATGACCCATCCCACAAGGGAGAGGGGTCGGAGTGGGGCGGCATAGATAGTCAGATAATCGCCGAAGGCGGGCATTGACGATGACGCCCCGGCAATCTATAATCCATCCAGAGGGGGTGTATTCGCGGCTTCGATGTGTGCGGGCACACATCGCTCGATGCATCACTCATAGCCATCGCCATAGCCACAGCCATCGCCATAGTCTGGCGCTATACCTGTCATGATATTGGGATTTTTTTACCTGCGTGCATTGTCAGGGCAGTGCCGCCCGCGAAAGGAAAGGACATGGAAGTCTACGACAGCATACTGGATACCATAGGCAACACGCCCATAGTGCGCCTGCCAAAGCTCAATGAGGGGTTGAAACCCACCCTGCTCGCCAAGCTGGAGATGTTCAACCCCGGCAACTCGGTGAAGGATCGCATCGGCATCCACATGATTCGCGCCGCCGAGCAGAAGGGCCTGCTCAAGAAGGGGGGCACCATAGTTGAACCCACTTCGGGTAACACCGGCATGGGGCTGGCCATCGCCGCGGCCATTTTAGGCTACAAGATGATATTTGTGATGCCCGACAAGGTATCGCAAGAGAAGATATCGCTGTTGAAGGCGTTCGGGGCGGAGGTGGTGACCTGCCCCACCGCCGTGCCCCGCGAAAGCCCGGAAAGCTACTACAGCGTGGCCGACCGCCTGACCCGCGAGATACCGGGCGCATTCCAGCCCAACCAGTACTTCAACCCGGCCAACCCGCGTACCCACTTCGAGACCACCGGTCCTGAGATCTGGCGGCAACTGGACGGGCGGATTGACGTGCTGGTGTGCGGGGTGGGCACCGGTGGCACCATCACCGGCGTTGGCAAGTTCCTCAAATCCAAAAAACCCGACCTGTGGATCGTGGGTGCCGACCCCGAAGGCTCTATCTTCACTGGTGACCGCCCCCGCCCATACAAGGTGGAGGGCATAGGCGAAGATTTCATGCCCGGCACCTTCGACTACAACATCGTGGATGAGTGGGTGACGGTAAGCGACCGCGACTCATTCTTGACCGCCCGGCGCATCACGCGGGAGGAGGGCATACTGGTGGGTGGGTCTAGCGGCACCGCCATGTGGGCTGCCATGCAGGTGGCCAAACGTATGGAAGAGGGCAAGGTGATCCTCACTATATTCCCGGATACGGGGCGCAACTATCTATCCAAGGTGTACAATGACGCATGGATGCGCGACAACGGCTTCCTCGACCGCCTGCCTATCCATGCTCGCGCCCGCGACCTCGTAGCCATGCGCGGCCACGACCTGCCGCCGCTGATCACCGTGCCGGCCGACAGGACTGTGCGCGAGGCGATAGACATCCTGCACAGGTACAGCATCTCACAACTGCCCGTGACGCGACCGGGGGTAGGCGGCGTAGACGGCAACGGCCAGAGCACCCTCACCGACGTGCACGAGATGGTAGGCTCCATTCAGGAGCGTAATCTGCTGGAGCGCGTGTTCCGCAGCCCGGAGGTGCTGGACCACCGGGTCGAAGAGGTGATGGACCCGCCCTTCCCGCTGGTGGACGTGGCCGAGGAAGTGGAGCGGGTGGTGCCCGCACTGCTCGCCAACAACCCTGCTGTGATAGTGGAGCAGGGCGGCCAGCCCATAGGCCTGATCACCCGCAGTGACCTGCTGGAGTTCGTGGCCCACAGCCGGAGGCAGTAGCCCTATGGCCCACCGCTACCCGCTGAACCTCGCATTCAAGGTGCTGGCCCTCGCGCCCCAGCTATCGGTGACCGACGCCGACGGCAGGCAGGTCCTGTATATCCGGCAGAAGCTCTTCAAATTAAAAGAGTCTGTTACCATCTATGAAGATGACACACAGAGCACTCCCCTCTACCACATAAACGCCGACCGGATACTGGATATCTCTGCCCGCTACCATATTACGGATGTGAGCGGGCATTACGTGGGCACGCTCAGGAGGCACGGCTTGAAGTCCATATGGCGCTCGCACTACGACATCCTCGATGCTGACACGCCCATAATGACCATCCGCGAGGCAAACCCGTGGGTGAAGCTCATTGATGAATTGGTCGGCGAGGTGCCGGTGCTGGGCTTCTTCACCGGCTACATATTTCACCCCGTGTACGAGGTGACCGCTCACGAGGGCATGCCGCTGATGCGCATGGAGAAACAGCCCGCCTTCTTCGAAAGCAGGTTCAAAATCGAGAGCCGGGGTGTGCTCGACGAGAAGAGCGAGCGTCTGGCCCTGCTCAGCCTGATAATGACGGTGCTGCTGGAAAGGTCCAGAGGTTGAGAGTATGAGGCACGAGACGCCCGGTTGGATGAAACCGCCACCGGATGTTATAATCCCCACGCCTGCTTGCACAGCCTCATGCTGTCCACAATCCAACACTGAACACAGGGAGACCTCGGCCCATGAAATTGCACGAATATCAGGCTAAAGAGATCCTCGCCAAGTATGGCGTGCCCGTCAATGAAGGCGAAGTGGCCGACACGCCCGAAGAGGCGGAGGCAATAGCCCGGCGCATAGGCCGCCCGGTGATGGTCAAAGCACAGGTGATGATGGGTGGGCGCGGCAAGGCGGGCGGCGTCAAGTACTCGCGCGACGCGCAGGAAGCCCGCCGCAACGCCGAGGCCATACTGGGCAAGGTGTTGCGCAACGAACAGAACCCGAAGGGCGAACTGGTGCGGCGCGTGCTGGTGGCCCACGCCGCTGACATCCACAAGGAGTACTATCTGGGCGCTACCGTTGACCGGGGCACCAAGTCCATCGTAGTCATGGGCAGCGCAGAAGGTGGTGTGGACATCGAGGAGGTGGCGCACAGCAAACCCGAAGCCATAATCAAAGCATACGTGGACCCGCGCATGGGCCTGCTAGATTTTCAGGCCCGCGAACTGGCCTTCGGCATGGGGTTGGGGGCACACCTCGGTGATTTCGTCAGAATAGCCAGAGGGCTGGTGCGCACCCTGATCGAGCACGATGCTTCGCTGGTGGAGATCAACCCGCTGGCATTGACCACTGCCGCCCCCGAAGGCACCACCCGTCTGCTGGCCCTCGATGCCAAGATGGTGCTGGATGACAACGCCCTGTTCCGCCAGAAATGGGCTGAGGAGATGCGCGACCCGGCCGAAGAAGAACCGTCTGAGCGGCAGGCACGCGAGGCCGGCATATCGTTCGTCAAGTTGGACGGCAACATCGGCTGCATGGTGAATGGGGCGGGGTTGGCTATGGCTACCATGGACACCATCAAAGAGTACGGGGGCATGCCCGCAAACTTCCTCGACATCGGCGGGGGTGCGCGGGAGGACAAGGTGGAGGCCGCCCTGCGCATTATCCTGAGCGACCCGAACGTCAAATCGGTGCTGTTCAACATCTTCGGAGGTATCACGCGGGGCGATGCGGTGGCCACCGGCATCGTGCGCGTGCTGGAGCAGATGAAACCCCAAGTGCCCATGGTGGTGCGTCTGGTGGGCACCAACGCCGAAGAGGGCCGCCGTATCCTCCAAGCCGCCAACCTACCAGCAGCTACTACCCTCGATGAGGCCGCCCAAATGGCCGTGAACCTAGCGCAGGGCAAGGCCGAAAGGTGAGAACCGGGCCGCGTGCTGATGCTTGATCATCGTGAGGGGCTGTAAAGTGGGGCTTCCGGCGGGTACCCTCTGGGTGTGGGTGCCTCCCAACTGTCTTCTCCCCTCCCAAATAGGGTGCAGGGGTGCTCCCCTGCAGGCGGGTACTCTGCCGGGGGTGCGGGGGTGTCCCCCGTTTCTTCCCCCATTTATAGCCGTTCTACAGTGAATTGGTATGAGTGCTGTATAACTGCGCCATGCTAGAACAGGTACTACAGGGAGCGCACCTCCTGTACGCCTATACTCTATACATCGAAGCCCCGCTTGAGCAGGTGTTTCGCTTCACCGGCGACCCTGAATACTGGGCGAAGGACTTCGAAGGCAGGCCCCTGCCCCGCCTCCAATTGGTCTGGGAGGGCCGCCCCTACCGGCCCGGCTCGCTGATGGTGTTGACGCCCCTGCGCCGGGACGGCACCCCCACGCCTGTGGGCGCGGTGCGCATGGAACTGCTCTTCTACGACGAGAACCGAGAGCTTAGCTTTCGCTTCCTCACCGGCAACCACCTGATCTACCGCTTCGTGTACGACCGGGTTGCACCCTCTCGCACCGAGTTCACCGTGAACGTGCTGGTGGACGCTCAAAGCTCGTTCCTCAACACACTGCGCCAGCGCTTGTACGCCAATCGCCGGCGCAGAGAGTCCATCCGCGACCACCTGCGCATCAAGGCCGAGTTGGAAGCCCGTGCCAGACATGCGTGACCGCAGAGTTTCGGGGGCAATACACCAATCCACCGTCCACCGCAGAGCCAGCACCACCCCTACTTGCTGGAGAACGGCCAGCTGTGCACCAACCACACTATGAGTGGAGCAACGGCCAGCGCGGGCAGGTAGTTCGCCAGCCGCAGGTCTTTTATGTTGAGCAGTTTGAGGCCCACTCCTAATATAATCAGCCCTCCGACGGCGGTCATCTCCAGAATGAACGGGTTTCGGCAGTTCGGCAGGTCGGGGCAGTCGGCCAGCCCGCTGGCTATCCACCACGCCGCCAGACTGATTGCCCCCTGATACACCAGCACCGTCACAGCCGACAGCATTACTCCCCAGCCCAGCGCGGCGGCAAACGCGAAGGCCGCAAACCCGTCGAGCATGGACTTGATGGCAAGGAGCGTGATGTCGCCACTGATGCCGTTCTGTATAGAACCTAAAATGGTCATCGGCCCCACGCAGAACACTATGCTGCTCGTCACAAACGCTTCGCTGAAGGTGGAGGAGCGAAAGCGAGTGCGAGTGCCGCGCACCGATGGTTGGGCCGGTGATTGGGGTTGGTCGGCGGCTTGCGCCGCGGCGGAACCTTGCCCACCGGCGGGGACCGCGTGCTCAGGTCCCTCGGCCGGTCCGGCGTCTCCACCCGCCAGCCGCCTTTGCAAATAATCACCGAGGTTGTCCAGATGGTAATCGAGCCTGAGCAGTTCCCCGATTATACCGCCCACTAATATACTGCCCAGCAGGATAAGCACGTTTCGAGTGGCCAGAGCCATCTGCACCCCGATCAGCAGGGTAGCCAGCCCCAACCCGCTCATGATGATGCTCTGTAGCCGCTCAGAGAGCCGCCCGCCAACCAGCAATCCCAAGGTGGCCCCGATGAGCACCGTAGCCACGTTAAGCAGCGTTCCCGATACAGGCATCTCTCAAACCTCTAGTGTGCGGGTACTACCCCTTATACCAAATTGTCTCTAGCGCTCTTGATGACACTTTAGTATGCAACAGCAGAATGAGGGAGTATGGGGAGGGGAGGGAAAGGTGGGGACACCCCACACCCCACACCCCAGTTTACTGCCTCTCTATAACGATCCAGCATTACGCCTGATTCGGGCTTTTATTCTGCTGATTATAAGCTCCAGTTCAGATAGGCGCATGGCCCAGATGAGGGCGATGTACGCCCCACCACCCAGAGCCACGGGCACGCCGAGCAACAGCAATTCGGCCAACAGCGACTCGTCGGTGATGAAGCTGTGCAATGCCCACCAAGCCGCATAGCTGAGCAAGCCCGTAACCACGGCGGCCCCGCCGGCCTTCAGGATTGTCTCACCCACCCCGTACCCGCGCAACCCACCCTCGTCGCGCATGGCCCTCAATAGCAACAGGCCGGTGGCGAGAGCGTGGAAGGTGAGTTGCAGGGTGTTTGCCAACACCAGTCCGGGCATGCCCATTGTTCGGTAAGTGCCGAGGGCCACGCTTAGATACACACCTGTGGCGGCCACGCCCACCAGCACCGGCGTGATGGTGTTCTTGCGTGCATAGAAGGCCACCAACAACACCATGTCTATGGCGGTGAAGGGCACCCCCGGCGCGTAGAACAACAGGGCCAGCACCGTGAGCTGTTGGTCTGCCACGTCGAACATCCCGTGCCGGAAAGCCAGCGCTACGATGGGCGTCGCCAGCGCCAACAGCCCTGCCGTGGCAGGCATGGCCATCACCATCACCAGCCGCAGCCCCGCCGCCAGAGTGCGCTTGTACGCCTCCAGATCGCCCCGCGCGAAGTGCTGGGACAGCGAAGGGAGCGCCGCGAACGAAATCGCCGCCGATACCATGCCGAGGGCGAACTGCACGAGCGTGGTCGCATAGCGCATGGCGCTGATCGAGCCTTCGCCGGTGCACGATGCGAGGTTGCGGTCAATAACCAGTGCCGCTGAACTGATCACCACGCTCAGGCCGATCGGCGCATACAGCTTGAATATTTTGCGCACCGCCGGGTGGCTCAGGTCCAGTGCGGGTCGTAAAGGCACCCCCCGCAGGCCGGGAGCCTGTATGAGCAGCATCGCCACCGTGCCGGCCACCATGCCTACCACGAGGCTTTTGACCCCCAGCAACCCCGCCAGCGTGAACGCACCGAAGATCACCGCCAGATTGAACACCGCCGAGTTGAAGGCCGGGTACGCAAACCGGTGCATGGCATAGAGGGCGGCCATGACCACCCCCGCCAGCCCCATGAAGAACACCCCCGGCAACACCCACCGGGTCATGGTGATCGCCAGAGCCTGTGTGTCGGGTGGGTAACAGGCCGACATGAACCCGGCCAGCGGCTCGGCAAACACCTCCAGCGCCGCCACCGCCAACAGGAGGAAACACCCCGCCACCGTCAGCACGGTGCTCACTACCCGTCCGAATTCGGGGCGGCGCTGCTCGTCGGCGGCGTATTCGCTGAACACCGGCACCAGCGCCGCGTTGATGGTGCCCGCGATGAGCAGGTCGTATACTATGGTGGCTACGTGGTTGGCGATGGTGAAGGCGTCCACCTCGCTGCCCGCGCCGAACAGGTAGGCGATGGTCGATTCCCGCCCCAGACCCAGCACCCGGCTGAGCACAGTGCCGGCCATGAGGATAAGGGCCGCGCCCGCAATCCGCCTGCCTATAGAGGTGGGCCGCGCCGGGCCTGCTTCTGCTTGCGCGGCATTGGCCTCGGTGGCAGTTGCCATGTCGCCCCCATCTATGTCTATGGGTTGCAAGGTTGTGTTGGTGCCCTGCACTCCTGTTTTACAGCCTTTTCATGATGACGGTCCGGTATGGCCGGTATAGTGCTGCGGGCGGACCGCGCAACGCGCTACAGGACGGAATCGCCCCTCACCCGCCGGATCAGCTCGCTGGCGCTGTGGCCGGGCACGAAAGGGATGATATGCACTTCGCCGCCATAAGCCCGCACCGCATCGGCTTCGGGCAGGGGTTTGCCGCCCGCAGCCACACCCGGCGCGTAATCACCGCCCTTCACATACACTTCGGGTTGTAGAGCCTGCACAAGCTCCGTGGCTGTAGGCTGGTCGAAGATAACCGTGTAATCGACACAACGCAACGCGGCCACGACCTCGGCCCGCTCGTCCTGAGGCACCACGGGCCGGCCCGGCCCTTTGTAGCCGCGCACCGAGCTATCCGAGTTGATGCCCACAACCAGCAGATCGCCCAGTTGGCGCGCTGCCTCCAGATACCGCACGTGCCCCACGTGCAGCAGGTCGAAGGTGCCGTTGGTCAGCACGAGGCGCAGACCCTGTTGCCGCCATGCCCGGCGCATGCGCACAAGCTCTGGCAGAGCCAGCACCCGGTTTCGGGCGCCCTGCTGCGCTGGTGTGCCCGCATAGCTCTCGTTGTTCTCACCAGTGTTGGGATGCGACGCCATGGTCACTCACATGCGAACCGCCGTCTCCGAAGCCGCGGCCTCATCGAGGGAGATGCGCCCGATGCGGCGCTGCATAAGCATCAGGGATGCCAGACCCAACCCCACCCCGAACCACAGGGTGGCAAAGCGTATAAGCAGGGTGGCGGCCACCGCCGTATCCTGCGGCATGGGCACTCGAAGATAGGCGGGAACCAGAAATTGCAACATGCCGGTGATGCTTGCGTCGGTAGTGCCCAGACCGCCGGGCAGCAGGGTCACCGACCCTATGAGGGTGGAGGCCGAAAGGATGAAGGCGCACACCACCACCAGCAACGCCGAGAACTGTATGCCGAGGCCCATCATCACCAGCACGAACGCCACCACTTCGCCCGACCACGACACCACTCCGATGCCTACCCCGAACAGCAGGTTGGGCAGGCGGAACAATTCGTAAGAGCTTTCGTAGAACATGTGGAAGTGGTGTATGCTTTTCGATATCACCGGCAAACGCTCGCCCGCGGTCAGCAGGCGGTTTGCGAGCGCGCGGTTCTGGAACACAAACAGAAACACCACCACGAACAGGGCAATACCTATCAGAATAGCCGTACCATAGTTGAACAGCACCAACCCCACCGATGCCAGCACCAACATGGCTACCCCATCGGTCAACCGCTCGGCCATCACGATGGGCGCCGATGCGGCGATGGGCGTGCCCCGCACCTGCTTGAGCAGGTATGACTTGAGCACCTCGCCCACCTTGCCGGGGGTCATCGCCATCGCCATGCCGCTCAGGAATATCAACAGCGAGTCGGCTTTGGACACGCCGGTTGCCCCGATCAGGCGCAGGTATACATCCCATTTATAGAAGCGCAGGGCATAGTTGAACAGGGTGAACGCCAGTATAAGGGGCACCAGACCCCACTCGAAGCGGCGCAACACCCCCACCATCTTCGAGAAGTCGGCGTATATCGCCAGCCCGGCCACCACGATCACGCCTAAGGCCAGCCCCAGTATGAGTTTGCCCCGCAGGTTGCCCAGCGCGCTCAAATCGGGTCCTTTACCTCAATATAGTATCCGACAATTTGCGTGTCCCACACGCAGGCACCCGGGTTGGGCCATGCCGACCATGACGGGAATTGCCCACATGTCTTGCACATGAACACGAATGCCAGTGTATCAAAGCCGATGGTGGATGGCAAGTCAACACACCCACACCCAGAGGGTGCACGCAGGCAGGGGCGCCCCCTGCACCCCGGCTCTTCATCGCCTTGGCTCGGATGACTGGTATCACATCTCTGGCAGCAGGCCATCTTACTCTTCCTCTTCAGGCATCTTTGCCGGTACGCGGTAGCCAGCGTACAGAAACTTCAGCACGGGGGGCACGATCAGGGTGGTGACCATGCTCATGACCACGATGACTGAGAACAGGTCGGTGGGTATGGCGCCCACACTGCGCCCAATGCTGGCCACTATCAGCCCGACCTCGCCTCTGGGCACCATGCCCACGCCCAGAATAGCCATGGAGCGCCGACCCATGCCCAGACCGCCCAGTGCGCCCGCCACCAATTTGCCTGCTATGGCCACCGCAGTGACCAACGCCGCCAACCCCACAATGTTCGGGTCGAAGAAAACCCGGGGGTCCACCTGAGTGCCGGTGATCACGAAGAAGAAAGGCACGAGCAACTCGTACACTGGCAACGAGGAGTGCTCCAGATCGTAGTGCTCGCGGGCTTCGGCCAGAATCATACCGGCGAGGAACGCCCCGATTATAGCTGCCATGCCGATGTTGGCGGCCAGCGCGGCCAGCCCCAGCATTATCATCATGGACAGCACAAACGGCGAGTTACGCATGGGCACGGCGTCAAGGTGGGCGCTGTACCGCTTCATGCCAACGGTGCCTATGAGCACCACGAATGCGGTAAACCCCACGGCTTGCACCACCAGCAGCAGCACCGAGCCGGCATCTACCGTGCCTGTAGTGCCCAAACCCGAAACTATCGCCAGCAGCACCATCGCCAGAATGTCGTCAATCACCGCCGCGCCCAGAATGATGCGGGCCTCGGTGGTGGTGACGTAGCCCATGTCGCGCAGCACGCGGGCGGTGATGCCCACGCTCGTGGCCACCAGCGCGGTACCCGTGAACATGGCTTCTATTGTGGGGTGGCCCAGCATCGCCGATATGCCGTAGCCGAGCACAAATGGCAGTATGATGCCGATGATACCGATGGTCGTGGCCCTCATGCCGACCCGCAGGATGTCGGTCACTCTGGTCTCCAGCCCCACGAAGTACAACAAAATGATCACGCCCAGTTCGGCGATAACGTGGTGGATAGAGTGCAATATCTCGGCGGCCAGCGCCCGGTCACCGTGGAACTGCTCTATCATAGCCGCGCCGGGCACCCCCACCCAGCCAAGCACGTAGGGTCCGATGACCACGCCCGCCAGCAGTTCCCCTATCACCGCCGGCTGTTTCAGCCGTTCGAACACCGCTCCGACCAGCTTGGCGGCGGTGAACATTATGAACAGGTCCAGCAGCACATGGGCAACGGTTGCCATCTACAACAGCCTCCCGATCAGTGTGGGTTGTCGCTCGATCTCCCGAAGTTATGCCACTTCCCCACCCAACACACAGTTCATATCATTCTACTCATTTCATTCTACTCATTCTACCAGAGAAAGCCATCTGACATTCTTTGTGTGCAATAGAGGGAAGGGGTCTGGAGAGGGTGAAGCCCTTCCCGGCTCTCCCCTTTGCCAACATCTTGCATGATTATGCATTAGCTCAGGCTCAGCCGATAGCACCGAGGCGCGGGGACGTGATAAAATACGCAATACACAAACCCGGCAACCTCGCACGTACCATACACCACAACTGAACAGGAGACAATGCATGGAATGGCTGTTCGACCCTAACAATTGGGCCGCGCTCGTTACCCTGACGGTCTTAGAGATCGTGCTCGGGGTGGACAACATCATTTTCATCTCCATCCTCGTCAGCAAACTGCCCGTCGAGCAACAATCCATAGCCCGGCGCGTTGGATTGGGGCTGGCTATGGTGATGCGCATCGCGCTGCTGTTGTCGCTGGCATGGATAATCCGTTTGACCGTGCCCCTGTTCGCGGTGTTCGGCCACGAGATCTCAGGGCGGGACCTCATTTTGCTTGTGGGGGGCCTGTTCTTGCTGGCTAAGAGCACATGGGAGATTCACGAGCGGCTCGAAGGCGGAGAGGAACACAAAACCGCGCGCGCGGGCAGAGCCACCTTCGCCTTCATAATCATTCAGATCGTGCTGTTAGACATCGTCTTCTCGCTCGATTCGGTGATCACCGCTGTGGGCATGGCCGAAGAGGTAGCCGTGATGATTACGGCGATAGTGATCGCAGTAGCCATTATGATGATCTCGGCCAGAGCTATAGGGGAGTTCATTGACCGGCACCCCACGATCAAAATGCTGGCGCTGAGCTTCCTTCTGTTGATAGGTGTGTCGCTGGTAGCCGAGGGGTTGGACCAGCATATACCCAAGGGGTATATCTACTTCGCCATGGCCTTCTCGGTGTTCGTCGAATTCCTCAACATCCGCACGGGCGCACGGAGGGCCAAGCCTGTGGAACTGCACCGTCCCTACATCGAGGAAGCCTAGCGCTGTTGGTCACCATGGAAGATACACCGGGGCGCATGGGTTGGCCCCTTTGGATAACGAGTGGTGGGCAGAGTCAGACCCTTCCCTCCACAACACCCACGCTTCACCCAAGCTTCGTCTATGTCTTCGCGCCATACTGAAGAATACATACCACCGGAGCAGGCGATGCGCTCGCCATTGCTGAGGGCGCTGGCGTGGATCGGGCTGGAGTGGACCGGCCCGAACAGGGCCTCGATATTTCAGGCGGCTATCTATTCGCTGTTGGTGTTCATACCGGTGGCTTTGGCCGTGCGCCTGTTCCATCTGGGCGACGTATGGCTGTTCATCACCGCAGCGCTGGCGATCATACCGCTCGCCAAGATATTGGGCACGGCCACCGAGGAACTGGCCCTGAGGGTGGGACCGGGCATAGGGGGTCTGCTCAACGCCACCTTTGGCAACGCAGTGGAGATGATAATCGCGTTTTTCGCTCTGCTGGCCGGGTTGTACAACGTGGTGAAGGCTTCCATCACCGGCTCGATTCTGGGCAACGTGTTATTCGTGCTGGGGTTGGCCATTTTTCTGGGTGGGCTGGGTCGGGAGAAACAGGTGTTCAACCGCACAGCCTCGGGCGTATCGGCCTCTCAATTGACGCTGGCCGCCCTTGGCTTAGTGATCCCTGCGGCGTTTATACTGACCTCTCCACCCGGCTCGGTAAGCGGCCTGCTGAAGGAGGAATTGAGCATCGGGGTGGCCCTGCTGTTGCTTGGCTCGTACGTGGCTCAGCTTGTGTTCTTCCTGCGCACCCACAAGCACCTGTACAGCGAAGAGGAAGAGTTGACCATGCACGGGCAAGTATGGAGCGTGCGCCACTCTCTTATCGTGCTGGTGGGGGCCACGGTGCTGGTGGCGTTGATGTCCGAACTGCTGGTGGAGGGGGTGGAGTACCTGACCCATCAGCTGGGGTGGACCGAACTGTTCGTGGGTGTGATACTGGTGGCGTTGATCGGCAATGCTGCCGAGCACCTGACCGCGGTAATCGTGGCGATGAAAGACAAGATGGATCTGGCGGTGAACATCGCTATGGGGTCGGCGTTGCAGATAGCCCTGTTCGTTGCGCCGGTGCTGGTGCTGGTGGGGTTTGTCATAGGGCGACCGCTCGACCTGATCTTCAACCTGTTCGAGGTGGCGGCGGTGCTGGTGACCATGCTCATCGTCAACGCCATCACTCAGGATGGAGAGAGCAACTGGTTCGAGGGGCTGCAACTGTTAGTGGCCTACGCTATACTGGCGGTGGCCTTCTTTTTCCACCCGTAGGGCCGGGTCCGGTTGGCGCATCTTCTCCGCAAGGGGTGCCCCTGCCTGCAATTGTCCCCACACCGCCCATGCACTAAACCTCCAGCTTCTGCACCTCTTCCTCTTCGGCCTGAGGGCTTATCCGTTGCAGGGTTTTGATGTCCACTATCCTGTCGGTGAACAGGATGCCATCCAGATGATCAATCTCATGCTGGAGCACGCGGGCTAGGTAATTGTGAGCGCGGATGCGCACCTCTTTGCCTTCGGGGGTCTGGCCCTTGACCACCACCCACACGTGGCGGGGCACCTCGCCTATCCAGCCGGGTATACTCAGACACCCTTCGTAGTCTGAAACCATCTCTTCGCTGGTTTTGACTATCTCAGGGTTGCACAGGGCCACTTTGAAGCCGGCCTCGCGCGCTTTCTTGTCGGGCGTATACTCGGCCACCAGCACCCTGATGGGCAACCCTATCTGGGGTGCGGCCAACCCCACGCCGTTGTTGGCGTGCATGGTCTCGAACATATCGGCTACCAGCCTGCGCAGTTCGGCATCGAAAGTCTTTATCCGTTTGGCCTTCTCGCGCAAGATAGGGTCGGGGTCGTACCGTAAGTCTAGCACTGCCATGACTCGCTCCTGATTCCCGCCGTAAAACCGCAAGCGGTGGGGGCTAACGCACCACCCACAGCCGGTGTACGTACTGCTCTTCTAGATTATAATACCAGATTTGGGCCACGAAATGGGAGCGCGGGCGTCCCGCCCGCAGGTGGAAGGCAGGCTCCCCTGCACCCTTCCGACCCCTGACCCCACCGGCACGTTCACAACACGCTTACGGGGTCTACGTCTATGGCCCAGCCGGAGCCGGGCTGGAAGCCTCGCAGAAGAGGGCCCACATCGGCGGCGCGGATGAGTATCTGCCAGCGATAGCGGTCCCGCACTTTGTGGATAAAGCATGGGGCGGGGCCGAGCACATCAATATCCCCATGAGGCACCGCACCCGCGCTTTCTAATTCCCGCACTCGCAGGCGCAGATACCGGGCCACCATATCGGTTTCCTGCTCGCAGCGCCGGTTGCTTGCCGAGGAATACACGAGGCGGGCCAGTTGACCGTAAGGGGGGTAGCCGTGCTCGGCCCGAAAACGTATCTCGTTTGAGTAGAAGCCCATGTAATCGTAACCGGCGGCGGCCTGAATCACATAGTGGTCGGGGTTGAAGGTCTGCACCACTACGGTGCTGTGGGTGGTATGGGTGCGGCGGCCCGCCCGCCCGGCCACCTGCATAAGCAGTTGCAGAGTGCGCTCAGGGGCGCGAAAGTCGGGCAGGTACAGGCCGGTGTCGGCGCTGACCACACCCACCAGCGTCACGCGGTCCAGATCCAACCCCTTAGCAATCATCTGGGTGCCCACCAGCACGTCGGCCTCTCCCCGGGCGAACATCTCCATTATGGATGCATGCCCACCCTGACGGGAGGCGGTGTCGCGGTCCCAGCGGAGCACGCGAGCGCGAGGGAAGTGCGCCGCCAGCTCGTCAACTACGCGTTGAGTGCCCACGCCAAAGCCCTTGATCTGACTGCTGCCACAACGGAGGCAGTGTCTTGGGGTCAGCGAGAAAGCATTGCACCGGTGGCACAACATGCCATATATGGCGGCATGGTACACCAGCGGCACCTCGCACCGCGGGCAGAGGGGCACATGGCCGCACTGGCGGCACAGCATGAAGCTATGACTGCCCCGCCTATTGAGGTACAGGATTGCCTGCTCGCGCCGGGCCAGTGTGGCCGACAGGGCGGCTTGCAGAGCACGGCTGAATATCGAATGGTTGCCCGCGCGCAGTTCGGCCCGCATATCCACCACGTGTATCCGCGGCATGGGCAGTTCTGTAGTCAGGTACGAGCCATTGCGCGCCCTGCGATGCCCCACCCGTGTGGGCAGGGAGAGCAGGCGGTACCGGCCGGTCCTCGCACCATGGTAAGTCGCCAGATCGGGCGTGGCACTGCCCAGCACCAGCACGCAACCTTCTAGCTCGGCCCGCCGCAGGGCCACTTCGCGGGCGTGATAGCGAGGCGGGTGGTCTTGCTGTTTGTAGGCCCACTCGTGCTCTTCATCCACGATGATCAGGCCAAGGCGGGGCAGGGGCGCGAACACCGCTGAGCGCGACCCTATGACAATGTCAGCGTGTCCCTCGTAGATGCGTTGCCACTCATCGAAGTGCTGGCCCGCGGATAACTGGCTGTGGATGAGGGCCACCCTGCCCGGGAAGCGCGCGGCGAAGCGGTGCACGGCCTGCGGGGTGAGGGAGATTTCGGGCACCAACACCAACGCCTGCCGCCCCATGCGCAGGGCCATACCGATGGCCCGCAGGTATATCTCGGTCTTGCCACTGCCCGTCACCCCGTGCAGTAAAAAAGTGCGGCCCTCACCCGCATGCTGTGTACTCTGCTCATGCCACTGAGCCTGCCCCGGTTCCGGGGCCTGTTGTTGCCTCTGAGCCTGCCCATTGACCGGTGCCAGCAGGGCGCGCATGGCCTGTGCTATCTCGCGCCACGCGGCGGCCTGTGCAACTGTCAGGGGTGGGGCTTCATCGTGTGCCGTGGGCAGGACTTCGCGCACGGGCCTGCGGTACACCGCGCGCTGAGACAACTCCACCAAACCCTTGCGTTGCAGGGCGTTCACCGTGGCAGAATTAGCGCCGGTGTGCAGGTAAATGTCGCGCAGGGGGTGCCACCCCTGCCGTGCGTATTCATCATGGGGCCTGCTGCCTGCGGGGGCGGGGGTCGGGCCGGCACTACCTGACATGCCTGCTATGCCGCCTGTCGTGCCCACAACCGTGTTGGGCATACGCCTGAGCAACCAGTCCAGCACAGCGGCTTGCAATGGGGCACGCTCCGCACATTCGCGCAACGCATCGTATGCCCTATCCGCCGGCACGACGAGGCGGATGATGCGTTCCTGACGGGGGCGGGCGCGCGGCGGCGGCAGCTCAGTGCGGCGGGTGACCAACCCCTTCTCCTCCAGATCGCGCAACGCCGGGCTGAGGCCGGATGCGGCCCCCTCGTATCTGCGCTTCAGGCGGGACATGGTGAGGGTAGCGCCCGGACTGCTCCTGAGCAGGGATATCACGCGTTGCTGCCGGTGGGCCAGCTTGGTGCCGGTGCCCAACGACTCGCCCCGCTCTCCCTGAGCCAGCCGAACGACAGTCACCGCCTTGCGGGCTACGCCGGGGGGCAGCATGGGGGCCAGCGCCTGCCACAGGGTGCACCGATAGTAAGTAGCGATCCAGTGCGCAAGCGCCAGCATGCTGGGCGACACCACCGGCCGCAGGCCGACCTGTGTGTGCACCGGGCGGGTGGGTTCCACAGGAGAGGTAGTTGCGAGGCTCACGACCACGCCATACTCTAAGGTGTCACGCACGGGCACGATCACTAAGTGGCCGGGTTCGATGGCACCTTCCAGCCGAGGCGGTATGTGGTAGTGCAACAGCAGGCCGAGGCCGGGGTCGCAGTCCGTATGCGCGCGAAGCCCAGCCAGCGCTTCTAGATCATCGCCGCCCTCTCCGGCGGGCGCACGGCGGGGCCGGTCAACCGCCACGATTACGTAGTTCGGTCGAGAGTCGCCGCGTTGTACGTCAAGCCCCATACCCTCCAGCCCCCCTTGCCCCGTATTCCATGGCTATCTTATACCAATATCCGAGCAAAGGCGATAAATACCCGGGGGTGCAGGGGTGCTCCCCGGCCCCCCGCTTGCCCATCTCAGTTTAGCCTTTCTATGGAGAAAGGATTGGCATTATGCAGGCCTTGATAGGAGAGCGCAGGCTGATTATATCTTCGGGGGTATGCATGCACAAGCATATGCACACCGGTGATTGTACCCTTGGATATCCCCCGGTATGAGCGCACCCCGCCGGGGTCGGTGGCGTTGGTGGGATTGCCCCTAACTGCATAGCTCCTCCACCGCGGCAGTGCTCATCTTGGACAGCCAGTGCAGTGCATATCCATGCCTCCCCGGCCTTCCTCGATCATTCGAGTATTACGGGCCGGCAAGGGGACGCACGAGCACCACCCTTGGGACTGCCTCGGCCTCTGGGCTTCTGGTGGGCGCGGGGGTAGCAGGTGGGGGCGTGCCGGTAGGTTGGGCAGGCGGCTGGGTAGAGGTCGGGCTGGGTGTGCTGGTAGGGGTGGCGGTGACCGTAGCAGTGGGTGTGGGCGGTGCGGGGGTTGGTCCGATAAGGGTCACGGTGACGCGGTTCGGCCTGACTTCGGAGAGGGTGATGCCGGGCGGCAGGGTGATCTGAGGCTGTACCTCATAAGTGCCCGGCCCGCGGCCCTGCACATTGACCACCGCTCGCACGTCAGTCGGCTTCAGCGCCTGCAACTGCACGAAGGTGCCCGACAACGTCAGGTCTACCCTGTTGGGCGACACCACCGCGCCCATGTCCGGCGACGCACCTTCTACGACCACCGGCACCGACAACTGCCACGTGGTGAGCTGTGCCTCGATGCCCACCATAACTTCCACGCTCTTACTCTGGCCGGGATACAGATCCACCCCCGGCGGCAGGATGAGCTCGGTGCTGGTTATAACGGTGGTGGTGGTGCCCGTTATAGATACCGGGTGGGTCTCTACGCTCCCTAATGGCTCCAGCAAGCCCGGCGAGCAACACACGGTGACCGTGGTCGGGGTGTACACTACGCTCGATACCACGTATCCCGCCGCAGGCTGGCCGAGCACCGGCACGGTAACAGGCACCACTTTATAGCTGAACAACAGCTTGATGGGCACTACCACCTGCACCCTGTCGGGGCTGAAAGCCACATCTTCCACGCGCACACCATTTGCATCCAGTGCTATGGGCGCGACAAGGCCCTGCTGGGTGCCCGCTTTCTGGTCCACATCTACGAGCACCACCACCTCGGCCACGCGTCCCACGGCATCTCTGGAGCCAGTGACGGTGACTTCCTCGGGATCGACCTGCGCGGGTTCGATGCCATACCCGAATGCCGGGGTACCGTTGATCTTGACGGTGACGGGGAAGCGGCGGCTGGCCTGCACCTCCAGTTGCACTTGGACCGTGGGTGGCCTCACAGATATGTTCGCACCTTCCGGTATGCCGGTGCGGTCAACGTGCACGGGGACGGTATGCACGCCCGCGTCCAAACCACTCAGGTCAATGTAAGGGTGGATGTCGGACTGGCGGATGGTGCCCATCAGGTTTTCCGGGGCCTGCACTATGGCGTCCACTACGGGCAATTGGTTCTGGTTGATTATGCGCAGGGTGCTGTCCAACCCACGCACTTCTATGGCCAAGCCCCTGAAAACGGTCTGCCTCTCCGGGTTCTCCAGACTGATCACATAGAACCAGAGCAGGATGGCTAACACCGCCGAGAGTAATATGCGCCCGAACCTCTCGTCCAGACTGATGCGCGGGATGGTGATGATAGGCTGGCCGGAGGGTCTGCGCCCGGCCGTTCCCGCACCGACCGGCGCCCCACGCTCCAATCCGCCGTCACTCGGCATACCGACACCCGCCCGCTCACCGCCCGGGGTGGCGGGCTGTGCGTCCACGCGAGTTTGCGTGCCGGGGCCGCTCCCACCGGCATGCACCATGGATGGTGCTGGCGGTGTTTCGGCCTGATCTGCATCGGGTTGGGTCTCGGCCTTCATAGACACCATTATAACGGATATAACGGGTGTGGGGCGGCAAGCACCCAAAACGCTTTTGCCGATAATCGAGACCTGACAGAGTGGCGCACCGCATAGAGGTCAGGTCAGCCGTGTTGTGCCGAATCGCCCAGCACATACTTTTCGATGGCCCCAGCCGCCCCGTCTTCGAGCAGGGGTGCACATATCACACGTGCCACCTGCCGTACCGCTTCGGGTGAGGTAGGCATGGCTACGCCCAACCCCGCCCACGCTATCATGTCCATATCGTTGTGACCATCGCCTATAGCCATCACTTCCTCGCGCCCGATGCCGTGTACTTCGGCCAGAAACGCCAGCGCCCGGCCCTTGGAGCACTCAACGTTGGTGAACTCGGTGAAACGCGGGTGAGATTTGGTCACCTGAAGCTGCCCGCCGAACAGGCCTTGAAACGTCTCCAGAGTACGATCTGTGTCCGATGCTTTGGTGACCACCACTAGTTTGGTAGGTTCCGCCCCGCCCTGCGCTTGTAGCCAGCCTTGCAGGTCACCCACCTCGTGTATAGGCAGGTCCATGTTAATGCTTGAGTAGTAGCGAGCTTCAGGTGTGACGCGGGCCACGTACAGCCGGTCGTTCAGATAGACGTTGAGGTGCAGGCCCCGCCTGCTCGTCTCCTCTATGACCTGAAGTGCTAGGTCGAGCGGCACGGTCTTGTGATACAGCACTTCGCCGGTATCGCTGTGGCGCACCAGCGCGCCCTGATAACAGATGAGCGGTGCGTGGATCCCAAGGTCCGCCGCGATTTGCCGTGCCGAGCCAAACATCCTGCCTGTGGCTAGGGTCACCAGCACCCCGCGCCTCTGCGCCTCGCCGATGGCGGCACGCGTTCGCGCGGAGATCACCAGATCGTCCCCGAATATCGTGCCGTCGAGGTCCAAAGCTATCAGCCTGATCCTGAACATGGATGTGGCTTCACAACCCCTTCAACTTCTCAGCACGACAATCCTGTCGTATCCGGCCAGATCCTTCCGCAGTTCGACGTTTACGCCTGCGTAGTCGAACGCGGAGCGGGCCAGTTCAGCCACCAGCGCCCCCTGCGAGTGCGCGGTCTCCATGACCACAGCCCCGCCGGGCAACAGGTAATGGGGTGCCTGAGCGAGGAACCGTCGGATCAAGTCGGTGCCGTCCTGCCCCCCACCGAACACCGCCACATGCGGCTCCCACATGGCTACCTCGGGCGAGGCCTCGCCTTCGGGGACATAAGGCAGATTGGCCGCGATGATGTGTACCCTCTCGGGGAGCGGTGCCAACAGGTCGCCCGGCAACAGCACCACCCTGTGCTGCACGTCGTGCTTGCGGCAGTTGCGCTCGGCCACTGCCAGCGCGGCGCAGGATATGTCGGTGGCGTACACCCGCGCCAGCGGCCTGTGTACAGCGAGGGCAACAGCTATGGCCCCGCTGCCCGTGCCCACATCTGCCACCAGCCGCGGTTGGTCGGGTGGTAGCAGTTCGAGGCACGCCTCCACGAGGCTCTCGGTCTCAGGTCTGGGCACCAGCACGTCGGGGGTCACAAACAGATCCAGACCGAAGAACTCTCGGTGGCCCGTAAGATAGGCCACCGGTTCGCCCTGCTGCCGCCGCCTGACCAATTCTTCTAGGCGCGCCAGTTGCTCCGCGTCCGGCCTGTGGTTCAGCCGAGCCAGCAGTTGCGCCCGGCTCAGACCGAGCACGTGTGCCAGCAGCACCTCAGCGTCCAACCGGGCGGTCGTCGAGCAAACAGAAAGGCGCTTCGCAGCATCGTGCAACGCCTCGCCTATGGTCACAGGTTGAACGCCGTAGTTGGCATCCAAGTGAGAAGCAGAAGCAGACATTACCGTCCGTCGTCCGAGTCTGATGCCAGCCCCGCCGCCTTGAGCCGCTCGGTCTGGTCGGTGAGCCGCAGTGTCTCAATGAACTGGTCTAGCTCGCCCTCCAGTATGCGGGGCACGCCCGACACGGTCAGTTTGATGCGGTGGTCGGTCACACGGTCGTCCGGGAAGTTGTAGGTGCGTATCTTCTCGGAGCGTTCGCCGGTGCCCACCTGCGAGCGGCGCTCCTGCCCCACCTCGCGCTCGCGTTTCTCAAGCTCCATCTCGTACAGGCGCGAGCGTAGCACGGTCAGAGCCTTCATCTTGTTCTTGAGCTGGCTGCGCTCGTCCTGACAGGTCACCACGATGCCCGTGGGTATGTGCGTTATGCGCACCGCCGAGTCGGTGGTGTTGACGCTCTGCCCACCGTGCCCACTGGATCGGAATACGTCTATTTTCAGGTCTTCCTCGCGTATGTGCACATCGGTCTCTTCGGCTTCGGGGAGCACGGCCACTGTAACGGTAGAGGTGTGTATGCGGCCCTGCGATTCGGTCACGGGCACGCGCTGCACACGGTGCACGCCACTCTCGTATTTGAAATGACTGTAAGCGCCGCGGCCTTTGACCTCGAATATGATTTCTTTGAAGCCGCCCAGTTCGGTGGGCGTGCTGGACAGCACCTCTGTCTTCCAGCCCTGCTTCTCGGCGTACTTTACATACATGGCGTACAGTTCGGCGGCGAATAGAGCCGCTTCCTCGCCCCCGGCGGCGGCGCGGATTTCGATCACTACGTCCTTAGCATCGTTGGGGTCCGCAGGCAACAGCAGGCGCTTGATCTGCTCGACCAGCCTGTCGCGTTCGTGCCGCAGTTTTTCGATCTCTTCGCGTGCCAGTTCCTGCAGCTCCGGCTCGGCGCCATCGCGCAGTATCTCCTCAGCTTCGGCCATATGGCGCCTGACCTCTTTATACTGGCGGTAGGTGTCCACCAGTTCCTGAAGGTCGGCGCGCTCCCGGCCCAGTTCCATCAGCCTGCGCGGGTCGGTAGCCACATCCGGCTGTGCCATCATCTCTTCGAGTTGTATATAGCGCTGTTCTATTGTGTCCAGTTTTTCTTCAAGCATATGCGCGTGTTCCCTTGCTTTCCCCCGTTTTTGTTGTTCTCAGCTTCTCTTTCTCCTCAACTTTACGCGATGTTTCTTACGAAGCCCCGGCATGGGTCAACAGGCCCACGTCACGTCATCGGCTTACTATTGCCAATTACATAATGAGTGATGGGATTTGCGCCCAGAGCACAAATGTCAGGCTTGCGTAGGGGCAGGTCTTATCTTGTGCCCACCCACGTAGGGTAAAGCCGGAGCTATGTGTGATTATAAGTGCTTACAAGCGTACTTTTAAGTATACGGCGCGAGAGCATGCCAGTCAAGCACGCTTTTGATGTGCCCGACATGTGGGCGAGACGCCCGCACCCCGTAAGTCGGCCCACCATCTCCACTGCCTTACCGTCCCGGTGTATCCACACCCAATCCACTATTCCACAGCCCTTCGGGGTGGACTTATAATCGGCTCTATGAGCAGGTTTGCGTATCTGCGCGTGCACAGCCATTTCAGTTTCGGTGGTGGTCCGGCCTCGCCACACGACTGGTGCAGGCGAGCCGCCGAGCTGGGTTATGGAGCGCTGGGCATGGCCGGCCGTGCGCCGCTGGCCGACCTGCCCGCGCTTACGTCGGCAGCAAGCCGGCACGGGTTGGCCGCGCTGTATGGGGTGGAAATTGACCTACTGTTTCCCATCTACACCGCCGGCAGGAAGGCGCAGGCGACCCACAGCGCCCTGCTGTTCGCCCACAACGCGCAGGGCCTTGCCGGCCTCGCAAAGCTCAGTTCGCTGGCTTATGCCGGTTGGCCTGTCACAGGCACGCCCCTGACGTGGGATGTAGTGGCCGGCCATTCAGCAGGCATGGTGCTGATACTATGCGGCCCCGCCCACCCTGAAGGTACTGCCGCGCAAGGCAGGAACCGTGGTGACAGCAGGCGCAGCGCCCCCGCCAACCCCACCCTGATGGCAGAGATCGGCAACCTGCTCAGAGAAGCTTTTGGCGAGATGGCGTTCGTGGGCCTGCCTGCCGATGATGACGGCCCGCTATCAGCATGGGCCACAGCCGCCGAGCACATGCGACTGCCACCGGTCGCCCTGCTCACAGCTCGCTATCTACACCCTCAGGATGCGATTGCATATGAGGCCCTGCGCGTTGCTCGGCGAAACGCTGGTTGGAGCGGCTTGGAGGAAGGGCGGCAAGCCCACACCGGCTCTTATCACCTACGGCCTCCCGACGAGGCGGCAAAGCTGTTCGAAGAGCACCCGCAAGCGCTGCAAAATCTGGGGCGGGTGCTCGAAATGTGCGCGGTGGGCAAACCGGTTGCCATGCCCCTTCGTGATGACGCAATACGCACATTGGGCGAGCTGTGCGAGCGACGGTTGTTGACCAAGCTGGGCGTTGAACAGCTCCCTCACGCCCTGCGCGAACGGCTGGAAGCGGAGCTGGCCGCCGTACAGAGGGCAGGCTCGGCAGGGTCGTGGCTGGGGCTGGCCTCGGTAGTGCAAACGGCGCTTGGGGTTGGCAACGGCAACGGAGCACAGCAAATACAGCAGATACCGCTCGGCGCGCCACTGGGCGCGGCTCATGGTTCGCTGATGGCTTTCGCACTGGGAGCCAGCACCGTAGACCCCACACCGTACACCGGCACGCACTACTCGGACCATCTCGACCGGTTGCTAAGATCACCTCTGGGCATAGAGGTGCCTGCCGTCCGCAAGGGTGACCTTCTGGCCGCGCTCAGATCAGAGCATGGACCTGACAGAACTGCCTGCGCCGCCGCCCCCGTTGAAATCTTACCGTGCGAAGCGGTCGCGGCCGCAGGCGCTGTGTTAGGCATAGGGAGCGACGACCTGAGGCGTCTCGTGACGGCGGCTGTTGAGCAGGGCTGGGCCGCGCTCGACGCCCCGGACTCCCCGGACGCGTCCCATACCGGCCACACACGGCAAGACACCGCGTGCGCGGCGCTGGCGAGGTGCCTGCGCGGCACGCCCATCTGGTTCCGGCCCGACCCTGACATGGTATTGCTGGCCCCCAGAGCTGCTTACGGGGGCCTCAACTTGGCCGAGGTCGTCCCCGTCCTGCCATGCGATACATACGATATCGGTGGCTTGGGCCGTTGGGTGCCATGGCCCCCTTCAGCTATCTCTGAGCTAGAGCCACCGCTGCCGGCCATACATATGCCGGCGACATGGCAATTGTCCGTGCTGAGCGAAGCAGTCGGTCTGGCCGCCCGACACCCCACTGCAGGCTTGGACATGTCAGGCGTGGACCTATCCGTCTGTCCGCGCATGAGCGAGCAGGCTCAGGCCTTCATCTCCAAGGGTCAGGTAGCGGGCATACCTTACCTCACATCTGCGGTCAGGGGGTGGGGGGGCGGTTTTACGCAAGACGATGCTGCGTTGATGGTAGCTATATGCATGTCGCCCGGCGCTAACAGCGCTAACAAGCCCCCACCGGGGTTAGACATCCCTGCGTGGTCGGAAATCACCCAAGACACCGGAGGCAGGCTCGTCTATCAGGACCAGCTAGACCGCATCTTGCAGGCGGTGGGGGGTATATCTGACGGCGAAACAGCGGGCGTGCGCGTTGCCCTGCTCAACCCGCAGTCGAATGTCGGGCAGGTCGAGCGGAAGCGATTCATGCAAGGGTGCGCCGTGAACGGGCTTGACGAGCAGACCGCCGAGACCTTGTGGCAGGCGCTTGTCGAGTGCGCGCCCGGCGTGGTCTCTCGATATGCGGCCTCGGCATGGGGGCGGGTCGGCTTGTGGTGCGCAGAGCTCAAAGCCGCCCACCCCGCGGCTTTGCTGGCCGCCGCGCTGGCCGCTGCATGGGAGCGCGGCGACACGCACCTGATCGCCCGGCTCGCGGAGGAAGCGCGGCGATTGGGCGTGCCACTTCGGCCCCCGGATGCCGTCACGAGTCTCCCCCGGCCAAGTCTCGAGCGAGAAGGAACGGGTTGGGCCATCGTGTGGGGGCTGGCGATGTTGCCCGGCTGGGATGTAACCGCCGCCGAGCGCTTCGTGGCCGCCCGTAGGCAAGATGGACCCTCAAGCCTCGGCGAATTGGCCCTGACCGCAGTTGATGCGGGCATAACCGCCACCCAGTTGGACGTTCTGATACGCACGGGGGCATGTGACCGGCTGGGCGGGCGCGAACGCGACAGACAGGCGCTAATCGAGGCCCTTCCAGCCGCGCTGATGTGGGCAATGCAACGCCGCTCGTCGGGCATGTACGGCGCGAGCGCAAAACCTGAAAGCAGCCGCGACACACGCCCCCCGGATCAACTGCACCTGTTCTCGGCAATCGCCCAACACGAGCCGCCCGACGAGACCGACACTTATCTGCAACAGCCACCCACCCCCTACCGGCGATATGCATGGCGCAGCTGGGAAGAACGGCACATCGGGTTGGCATTCACACAGGCCGCTGAGATGGAGGCCCTGCGCCGGATAGTGCACTCGTTGGGCGACTTGCGCTCGCGACTGCTTACCACCGCTCAGATAGATGCCGGACGCATCGGCCAAAGCATATGCCTGATCGGAGTGCTGTGCTCGATCAGGCTGGTGGATGCCTCCGGCACCTCCTCAAGCGCAGGCGACGGCAACCACACCGTCGCGAACGGCGCGGTCGGGAAGAGCCGGGTTGGCCGGGGCAAAGACGCTCCACCGCCGCAACAGGAAGGCGCATACCTCGCGGTTGGGCGGATAGAAGACCTCGACGGCTCGATCGAACTGGTGGCCTTCCCCCCTAACTACATGCGCCACCGCGCGCTGTGGACCGAGGGCAATGTGGTGATAGTCACCGCCCGAGTGAGCCGGCACCCAGACGGCGAACTCTACCTGCTGTGCGAACATCTGGCCCCATATCATGTGCAGGGCGGCGAAGATGATACCTTCGAGGTCAAAGTGCGAACGCGCAAAGGGGCGAACACCTCGAAGGAGCGGGGACCGCAAGACGCAGGTACAGACGCGGATGCGGTTGGCGTGGAGGTTGATGCGGACGCAGGAGCACGCCCCGAAGTGGGTGTGCCGGCAACGGTTTCGTCGCCGGCCATGGCAACAGCGGGCAAGGGCAGTTCGACCGGCGCGTATCCTCCTCCGGCCCATGGCTTCCGGTCCACATCCCCCGGCGCGCAGAGTGCAGCAGTCGCTACCACCATGCAGCTCGACGAAAGGCGGCCCGACCCCAACGGCAAGCCATCCTACAGGGTGGTTATCACCCTGCCATGCCCTGAGGACGACCAGACGGCCATAGACATGATGATAGCTCTGCACAACCTGCTTCTGCGGCACCCCGGCCCAGACGAAGTGAAACTGCGCATCCCCTACAGCCCACAGACCGGTCACATGACCTCGGCACAACTGCCCAGAGGCGTGAGCTACAACCACATCTTGGAGGCCGAGATACAGGCACTGCTGGGCATGGATGCGCTCGCCGTGATCAAACTGACATAGCGCACACTCTCGCCACCCCTGCCCCACCCTGCTCCCATCCCGCTCTATCTACCCATCGTCGAAGGGTGGTACTACTCATTCCCCCCGCGATTTCCGCCGTTCAACCCCGTGGGCCAATAGGGGGTACTGCTTGCCGAAACCGTACTTTTGCCTTGTAGAATTAGTACCTATGTCATGACCATCACCGTTGACTTGCGTTTTCAGCGTGTGCTATAGTCAGATTGCCAAGAGTTCAGGGCGCGCCTGAAGCGTAATTCGTGAAGCGTAATGCGCCGGAAGCCGATCACCGAGGGTTGCGTTTTACGATTTACGCGTTGGTGCCACGCTCGCGGCTGCGACGCCGGTGATATAAGCGACGGGAAACAAATGAGTACAAAATCTGTTCGGGTACTTATAGTTGACAGCCACGACCTGTTCAGGCAGGGGCTGGCAAGCCTGCTGAGCCGACAGCAAGGCATAGAGGTGGTGGGGGAGGCCTCAGACAGCAGAGAGGCCCGCTCTATGATCTCCAGCTTGCAACCTGATGTGGCACTGGTAGAAATTTATCTGCGCGATAGCGAAGGCCTGCCTACGGTGATGAGCCTGATAGAGGAATTCCCGGAAACCAACATAGCCATCCTCACCTCGTCCGAGGACGATAACGATGTGCTGGCCGCGGGTAAGCTGGGGGTAAAAGGCTATTTGCTCAAGAACAGCAGCCTTGAAGAACTGGTCAGGGCCATCCACGCGCTGGCACAAGGAGGGGCCTATTTCTCCAGCAGTATGTTCACAAAGGTGCTGCAAGAGTTCACCCATCTGGCGCGCCGCCGTGACCTGCAAGAGGCCAAGGGAGTGGATGCGCTCACCGAGCGAGAGAAGGACGTGCTGCGTCTGGTGGCCCGGGGCGCAACCAACCGTGATATAGCCGAAGAACTGGTCATCACCGAGAACACGGTCAAAGTGCATCTGCGTAACATACTTGACAAACTGCAACTGCGCAACCGCCAGCAGGCTGCCGCCTACGCAGTGCAGGCAGGCTTGGTGTCCAGAGTGCTGCCGGGGATGTATGGAGCCTACGGCAGCGGCAACAGCCACGGCCCGGCTGAAACCCCCGGCCTGCGCATCTTGCCCGGCTCGGACAACGGGCGAGCGGCACGCCGGCTGGGCAACCTCAAAATGAACGTGCGCTGAAGACTATACCAGACGCCAAACAGGGCAGGCAAAATAAAGACCGATCTCTCCTTTCAAACCCAGAATAAACCCGGCCTTCCGGGTTTATTTGTTGACGCCAACCTATACCTATTGTGCACCTATCGTGCATCCATCGTGTCCCAACCATACCCTGCCCATACCCAAAGGTAATAATACTAACCGATTAACCAACCACTATTACCACTTTCCTATTGACTGTTAGACAAAACTCCTACTATATTTGCCTCAGAGCCTGCACAACACCCCTCCCCACACTCGCGCAGGCAAGGTCTTGTACCCTCCGGGCGCATGGGCCAGACCGGTCAGATAGCTCGCTTTAAGGAACCCGGCCACAGCAAGCCGGGTGGCCGGCGGCTGAAGGAGGACACGCACATGAAGAAGGTGAGCCTGATTCTCCTCATGGCTCTGCTAGCGTTGGCCGCCCCCATGCCCACTGCAGAGGCCGGTGGGGGCCTCTCGCTACATGCAATCCTGACAGGCATGGATGTGGTACCACCGCCGGGTGACCCTGATGGCATCGGGGTTGCCACCCTGCGGATAAAGCCCGGCGCCGGGCAGTTGTGCTACGAAGTGTCCACGCTGTTTATCGAACCCGCCACCTCTGCCCACATACATCGCGGTGCTACCGGCCAACAGGGGCCGGTAGTAGTGGAGCTAACGCCGCCGAGCGATGGGCACTCCACCGGCTGTGTACGCGATTTGAGCAGGGAAGTGTTGCTCGACATGGCGCATAACCCTGAAAACTACTACGTGAACATACGTAACGAGCCATACCCGCATGGAGCATTGCGCGGCCAACTCTCGCGCTAAAGCCTTCACAACCACAGCATCGGCGAGCACTCGGTAGCCAACATACCCCAGCGGCAGAGTGCTTCTCATGTCCATGCCTCACGACCTGATCCGCTCCGACCTGAGTGGTATGCTCAGGCTGTCACTCTCATTAGAGTCATCCTGAGATTCCTTCCAGTACCACCGGGCTAAAGTATAGACCTGCTCTCCTGAGGCGCCTGATCTTGGTCAAGCATACAATGATGCCCTCAGGCGCAGGTATCGTGCCCCGACCTATAAGATATTGGGGAAGGGGAAGACCGGGGAGGGCTGTGCCCTCCCCAAGCCCCTCTCTCACGATTGGTGCCGGAACCTCCAATCGCCGCGGACTTCCCAAACCCCGCCTGTTTGCGGTAAAATAGCGATGGAGAGAGCGAATGCGAAAGCACACCACACCACACCACATCACAAGCACAGCAGAGCAAACGCGAGTCTCACAGCGCGACGTAGAAGTCGCGCTAGATGACGCAAGGAGGCACCCACAGTGGCTGTAACAACCGCACATCCACCCGCAGAGGACCACCTGCCGGCTCCGCAACCCGCTACCGGCCCCGCTGTAAAGCCCAACTGGATTCAGCGTAACCACTTCTGGCTCAGGAGACTACACTCGCTGACCGGCATCATCCCCATCGGCGGCTTCCTGCTGTACCACTTCTACGAGAACGGCGCCATCTTCTACGGAGCCGAGGTCTACAACGAGACGGCCCGCGAAGCGCGCGGCACCCGCTATCTGGAGTTGATAGAGATACTGGTCATCTTCCTGCCCCTGCTGTATCACGCGCTGTACGGCCTGTTCATCGCCTCGTATGCCCGCAACAACACCGACTACTACCCCTACACGCGCAACAGGCTGTTCATGTGGCAGAGGGCCACGGGCATCATCGCCCTGATGTTCATCCTGTACCACGTGTGGCAGTTTCGCATCACCGCCTTCTGGAGCACGCACGCCGACGCGGGTGTGGTGGCCGCTACCATATCGCGCGTGCCCATCTTCATCTTCTACGTAATAGGCGTGGTGGCCTCGTCCTTCCATCTGGGCAACGGCATATGGTCGTTCCTGATCACGTGGGGCATCACCGTGGGCCAGCGTGCACAGCGCATATCGCAGGCCATAACCACCGGCATATCCATCGTGGTCAGCCTGATAGGTCTGGCTATCGTGCTGGCCTTCGTCAACGCCGCAGGTGGTCTGGCGTGGTAAGGTAAGTACGGGAACCACACAGACATAGAGACACAGAGAACACAGAGTAATCGCGTGAATGAATTGACCACCAAAGCACCAAAAACACCAAGGGCACCGTAGAATTGATAAATCACTGACGACTGACGACTGACGACTGACGGAGCGGCAGATATGCAAACAGGGGTGATAGGCATCATCGGCGGGTCGGGCTTTTACAACATGCCCGGCATAACTGACGTGCGCACGGTGGACATAGACACGCCCTTCGGCAAGCCCAGCGACCCCGTAGTGCTGGGCAGGCTGGGCGGACGTGAAGTGGCCTTCAT
>DAOTTC010000023.1:0-38694 GCA_034437815.1 Chloroflexia bacterium
TGACCACCACCGGGACGGCATCACCAACCCACCTCCCATCAACGGCAACAACGAGGTGTCCGTGTACCCAGACGACGACGGTGGGTACATCAGGATACGCAGTGCCGACTACTATCGGCTGGGTGTGGTGCCCCTGCCCGGTGGCGGTCCCGCCCCCTCCCCTTCCCCTAGCCCTACGCTTGGCGCTACGCGCACCCCCACCCCTACGCGCGCCGCCACATCCACGGCGATGCCCACCTCTACCTACACGGCCATGCCCACACGCACGCCTACGCCCATGGCAACGCCCACACGCACTAGCACGCCCGCGCCCACTGTGACGCCTACCCCTCAGACCTATCAGTGCGAGCCTGTGAGTTGGACGAACCTCGTGCGGGTCACCGCCACCGGCAATACCATCCAGAAGTGGAGCGGCGCAGGTAACAGGTGGAACGCCGGGGCGTCCTCGACGAACACCATTTACTCCGGCGATGGCTATGTGCAGGTCACGGTCAATTCTCTGAGCGCCAAGCGCATATTCGGCTTGGGCAACGGGGACAGCAGCGTGGACCGTTCGGACATCGAATTCGGCATCGAAGTAGACGGCGGCACGTTGCAGGTGTATGAGAGCGGCAGATACATAAATACCTTCGGCAACGCTGCGGTAAACGATGTGTTACGTGTGGCCGTCGAGGGTGGGGTGGTGCGCTATTACCGCAACGGCACCCCTTTCTACACAAGCACCATCACCCCATCCTATCCGCTAGTGCTGGACGCATCCATATACACGGCAGGCGGTCAGGTCAGCAACGCCACCATCTGCCGGCGCAATCCCTCGCCGTAGTTGGGCGCGGAAGCATGCGCATCGCGGCCTGCAAACCTACCGGTACGCACCGATGTTTCACGGGAGAGCAGGGAGTATACGATCCCTGCTCTCCTTTTGTCTGCGGAGTTCCGAGCCAACCTTCGGTGCAATGCAATGGTGGAATCGTACCCCGACGTTTCGTCGCCCTGTTAATCAATTTTTACCCTGTTAACCAAATTTTAAGGAACTGATGATATAATGCATATTACAATCGGTAAGTAGGCCCCTGCCATTTGGATGCAACAGCCGGAGGTATAAAACCGGGCTGTTGGCGGCTATCTGAATGAGGTGAGCAAGGAGAGGCAAGCTCTATACCCACGTACTTTCTTCTCCGACCGGCCCGCTATATACAGCCAACCACCTAACCATAGGTGCCGGCATACCGTAATTTGCCTCCCACCGAGAGGCAAGCCATGAAACGTGAGGCATACAGGCACGCGACGCAATCCTAAAAGAAATAAGCATTTTAGCTGATGCAAGCGTTTGTATAGCCGTATACAATCCGCTGTGTTAGCGATATACAACACGGTGGATGCCTTCCCTGTACCATCGTCGTACCCCACCTGCGTACGAGCCATCCCCACGTCCTAATCGAACAAACAATCGGGTTTCCCGTCACATAGTTATCCATACGGCCAGAACGGGCACAAACCGAGGACCATGCCCGGAGCCACTATTTCTATTACGAGGGTAAAATGCAAGGAAAGGTGCCTCAAGCGCCCACCCAGTCGTCACACCCGAGCGATACACCTGTTAATACAGGGACAAATACAGATACAATAATTAGTGGCCTTTCAATCGATGACCAATCCACGAGCAGCTCTGACAGCTCAGACCGGGATCATGTGGGCAACGCCGATCCCGGCTCCAGCCACGGGGTAAGATCGAGGCCACACAACGCATCTGCTCACTACCCTAGCGAAACCACGCTGGGCGCATACGCATGGTTTGACATCCCACTGATGCTGAGCATCTTGATACTGGGCACGTTCGCGTTGGGCTTCAACACGATCGCCGCCAATCCTTACCTATCAATGTTGCTGGTGGGTGGGTATGCGGTGGTCAGCTTTGCAGTGACGGTTATACGTCTCCGATACGGTGGGGGGCACAGGTTCAAGGGCTTGAGCCTGCTATCCGGCAACAACGGGCCGGCGCTGCTCAACCTGCTGGCAGACATAGCTTTCGTAACGGCGGTGATAGTGCTCAACACGCACTACAGGCTGACGCTGGTAGGTCTGCTGTTGGTGCTGGTGGGCGTAAGGTTCCTCGCGCATATATCGGGGCGCAACACTCCCCTGCTCCTGCTGCTCGTTCTGTTGCCCCCCCTGCCTACGATACTGCATCATTCTCTGGCGTTTCTGAAGCACTCCAGCCCACGACTGTTATCGGCGGAGGACCTCACCACGCAGAGCCTGATAATTGCCTGCTGTCTAGTGATAGCGTTCGCCATCACGCGCAAGTTGAACCCGCGCATCGCACAGGCGGCGGAACTCGCCAGAGCGTTGGCCCAGAGCAACCTCAGCCTGCAAGAATCCCGCACACGCACCGAGCAGCACGCCCGCCTTCTGGCTGACGAGGTGCTGCGCCTCGACCTGCTGCAAGACTCCATCCGCGCCATGAACTCGGCTATCGAGCTGGACGACCTGCTCCAGATGATAGTGCAAAACGCCGTGCGCGTACTCAAAGCCGAGCACAGCTCCATTGGGTTAGTTGACCAGCAGACCGGCGAGTTGGTCATCAGGTGCGCCACGGGGGTGGACGCTTCGGAACTGCGTCGCCGCCGGTTCGCTCCGGGCGTTGGAGTGGCAGGCCAAGTCATACAGCATGGCCGGCCGATGATCGTGGACGATGTGCTGCGGGACCCCCATTATCTGTACGCTAATGCCGGCCCCGACGACGCAGCCCACCACGCCGGTGGGCAGGCCGCGCAAGAACCGCCCCCCGCAACGGACCAAGGGTTCAGGCGAACGCGCAGCATGCTGTGCGTGCCCCTGACTGTGGAAGGCAATGTGATCGGCACCCTGTGCGTCACACACTCCAAACCCCACGCCATCAATCGCGCCGACGAGAGCCTGTTGCTGACCTTCGCCGAACAGGCTGCTCTGGCTGTGCACAAAAGCCAGCTTCTGGAAGAGCAGAAGCGCCAGAGCGCCGAATTGAAGCGCCGCGAGGAGATCATCTCCACACTGCACTCCATCAGCAAGAGTGTGCTCGGCTCGCTGGACCTTCCACAGGTGTTGAGCACGGTTATCTCCCGGCTGAGCGAGCTTTCTCGGTTCGACTCCGGTGCTATCTACCTGCTGGGCGAGCAGGATTCGGAGTTGCGGTTGGAATCGGTGGTCGGCGAGGGCATACCGTGGCCTCAGAAGGCCGACCACGGCATGACCAACACCCGGGGGAACAGAAGAGACCCCATACCGATGGGCGAGCTGTGGAACCGTGCGCAACGCACTGGCATGGCGCGCATATCCACTGACAACCTATCGCTGTTGTGCATCCCACTGGTCAACCTCGGCAAACCGCTGGGCTGCATAGTGCTGGCCCGAAAGAGCAGTGAGCCCTTCAGCGAGCTCGATGAGGACACAGTGAAGAAGCTGGCCGACGCCGCCACGCTCGCCATCGTTAACGCGCGGCTGTTCAGCAAAGTGTCGGCTCAGCAGGAGCGCACCACAGCTCTGTACCGACTTATGTTGAGGGTGAACGCCGCCTCCAATCGCAAACAACTGGCGCAGGCCATCTGTCAGGATTTATATCAGATCACCCGCAGCAGGGCGGCCGCCTTGCTTTTGTACGACAGCGAGCAGGCACGTACCTCGGTGTGGGCCACCTGCGGCGAGTGGGCACATGTGCCGGCGGCAGTCAGCGTGTCACTGCCCCCCGGCGACCAGTTCATAAGCTCCATGCTGGCCAGCCTTACGGGGGCCGGCTCCTCCACCGGCTCGACCACCCCGCTAGTGATACACAACGCGCCCCCAGAGGTTCGGCAGGCGCTCGGCAGTACAACCTGCGTGACTATCCCACTGGCGCAGGCAGGGCGCTTATACGGCCTGTTGGTGATCGAGCCGGGCGCCGGGCCGCCTATACCTCCGGAACTCGAAGAAACCGTGCGGCTCGCCATATCCCACAGCGCCATGGCCATAGAGCGCGCCGAGCTGTTTGAGCAGAGCCTGTCCTCAGCCCGCCAGTCCAGCATGCTCTACCGGGTGGCTACCCGGGTGCAAAGCTCCCTTGACATGGCCACTGTGATCCAGATGACGGTGAACAGCCTGATGGAGGCCACGCCCGTCCACTCCTGTGAGATCTATACCTTCGAGGGCGGGAACACCCTGCTGCGCCGTCGGGATTTCGCCGTGGACCAAACGGTGGAAGAGGTGGACAGGCTGCTCGGTCCGGAGGTGCTGGTGGTAGCCGACGAACCGCAGGTGCTGGAAGCCCTGCACTCGCAGGGACCGGTGCCGGGAGGTGTGTATGCAACCGACCAAGGGCACACTCTCGACACCCACAATGTGCTGCTGGCGAGGCTGATGGGCAGCAACGAGCCTATAGGGCTGGTACGCATCACCACCACCCTGCCCGTGGAGGAGTTTGTGCACCGCCATGCCATCTTCTGTCAGACTTTGTTCACTTATTCGGGAGGTGCGCTGGAGCGCAGCCAACTCTACTCCACCGTAGTGCGTCAGGCCGAGATGTTGCAGGTGCGTGCCCGCCAGCTGACCGATATACTGCATCTGGGCAATATCACCGCAGCCGACACGCCGTTGTTGCCGTTGCTGCCCCAGATCGCCTCAGGCATAGCGCGCAGTCTGGATTGCGCCTACGTGCGGATAGGCGATATCGGCCCCAATTCGAGCAACAGCGAAGTGTGGGCTTCGTATAGAGAGGACTGGTCGGGCATCTCAGGTCTGACCACCAAAGCGCTGTCGCTGGACACGCTAGAGAGTCTGCTGGAAGCGGGAGAGCCAACCACCGGCATCGGTAATTTGCCCGTGACACGAGGCTCCAACCGCGGACGGGCGGTCCGAAGCGTGTTCCTCGACGAGGGGATGCTCTCCGCACTGGTGCCGGGCCAGCCCCGACCACTGCCGGGGGTGCGCGCACGCAGGCTCGCGCTTGTCCTGCTGGAGTCAACCGGAGGGGGTACACTCGGCTACATACTCGCCGCATTTAAAGCGCACGATGACCCATCCGCCAAACAAGACGAAAAGGATGCGGTGGAGGTGCTCAATATCTTCGCCCAGAAGATAGCCCTGCTGATGGAGAACCACCGTATCTACAGCCAATTGCTCGACAGCAAGCGCAAGATCGAAGCCGTGGTGCTGTCCATCAGCGATGCTGTGGTGGTTACCGATGCCGAACTCAACGTGCTGATCAGCAACACGCTGGCAAACGACTTGCTGGGCGTGTCCTCGGAAGAGAGCTACGGGCAATCGCTGGCTCGCTTCATCAAGCACGAAGAACTGCTCCACATACTCAGGGACTGCATAGCCACATCTCGACCGAGCAGCATGGACGTGGAACTTGAGCTGCGGGGTGAGATACGCACCTACGAGGCCACCGTGCATGCTATCGTCGCCCCCTCTGCAAGCAACGGGGTAAGCGTGGAGGGAGCGGTGCTTACCATGCGCGACGTGACCACAGCGCGCGCCACCGAGCGCGCTAAGTCGGACTTCCTGTCCATGGTATCCCACGAACTGCGCACCCCTCTCAACTCGGTGCAGGGCTTCCTCGACATCATCCTGATGGGCAAGACCGGCGAACTGAACGAATTGCAGGCCGACTTCCTGCGTACCGCCCGGCAGGAGGCCTCCATACTCCAACGCCTGATCAACGACCTACTCGATTATTCGCAGTTGCACAGTGGCATGCTGCGCATGGAGATGGCTCCGGTCAACCTATCGTCGCTGATAGCGCGGGTGGTAAACCACGCTACGCTCAGGCATGAAGGGGAGCAATTGGCAATAGTCAACAACGTATCTTCTGACCTGATCACAATGGGTGACGAACTGCGCTTAGAGCAGGTGTTTAACAACCTGCTGGATAACGCTTGCAAGTTCACCGACGCAGGCGGCAGGATCGTCATCAGCAGTCGCAGGCGCGGCAACAGCGTGACTATCAGCGTGAAAGATAGCGGCACCGGCATCCCGCCCTCGCAGCTCAATCAGGTGTTCGATCGCTTCTTTCAGGGGGGCAATACGCCCCGACGCCCTAGACGAGGGCTTGGACTGGGATTGGCGATTTGTAAAAACATCGTAGAGAGGCACGGGGGACGCATCTGGATCGAGAGCGAGGTCGGTGCGGGCACGACCGTGTTTGTGGAACTGGCGCTGTTCGATCCAAAGCACGCCCCCCAAGCCCCTCACGCGCTCTGGCGTACGGGCAACCACGGCGACGGCCCGGCAGACATGGGGCCGGACCCTGAACAACAAATAAGCTCCCAACGGCCTTCCTGATCGTAAACATGGTAGGCACAAGGCAGGCCCTGCCCATAAGAGGGGGCTATACACACCGTCCGCCCGTGCTCTGCGTTGTTGCCGTTGACGGGCGTCTCACCTGCGCTCCCCGCACCCACCCCCTATGCCAGTTATCCGAGCAAAGGCAATAAATACCGAGGTGCAAGCGGTACTCCCCTGCCAGCGAGTGCCCTGTGGGTGCGGGGCGCTCACATTTCTCCCTGTAAATGGCGGGGGTGCAGGGGCGCTCCCCTGACGGGGGCGTGGGAGTGTCCCCACAATTTATAGCCTTTCTATGAGAAGTGGTATAGGCTTTATGATGTGGGAAATCGCGCAATTAGCCAATTACGAGAACTTCTCAGGTCTACCTATGCCAAATCTCTATGAAAGGGGCACGAGAACAAGGGCGTACACAGGCGCTCCCCTGATGGCAGGCACCCTCTGGACGGGGGGGGTGCTTCTGCTCTCTCAACTCCCTCCATTTTATAGCCCTTTCCAAGGGAGTTGGCATAAGAATAGGTTGGCAAGGGGCAAGGGCTGGCGCTTCGCGTCTTTACACTTCACGCCACACTAACTCAGCCTTCAGCACTCATCTCGGGGACCGAGGCGGAGGCACGAGGGGGTAGTTGGGCAGGAGCTGGGGAAGACCTTGCGCCCACCCGCGTGCTCGCGAACAGGGCGCCCACGCCGAGCGCCAGCGCCAGCCCGAACAGGACATTGTAGCCGAGCAGGTCCACCACCACCCCACCCACCGGCAAAAGGAACGCTGTCACCCCACATAGCGTGTTCACGAAGGCGAAGTAAGTGGGCCGTTGCGCGGGAGAGGCCAGCGACAGCAGTACGCTGTCAAACACCATGCCCTGCCCGGCGCTGCCCAATCCGCCCAGCACGAACACCAGCGCGTATGCCACGCCCAGCGCCTCTGGAGAAAGCGAGAGCGCCCGGCCCGCCATCGGCACCAGCAGGGCGGCCAGCGGCACAGCCAGCGAGGGCAACACCACCACGGACACGAGTGTGCGTCGGCCGGCGCGGTTCACCAGCGGCCCCCATATCAGGTTGGACAGCATGGAAGCGCCTAACGACACAGTCACATACCCGCCAAGGATGCCCATCGGCACGTCGAGCTGGCGCGCGTACACCATGTAGAATGGCCCAGCCATGGCCGCCAGCGTGAGCAGCAGGCGCACGAAAAGGAAGTACTTGAAGTCGGGGTGGAGGCGCGCGGCCCGCAAACCAGTGTGCAAACCGTCCCACACTGAAGTGCGCGCGGGCGTGGGCATCGGCTCCGGGCGTAGTCCGGGTTCGCGCACACGGGTCCACAGCCAGAAGGTGATGGCGGCGGCCGGCACGCCCAAGCCGAACAGCAGGCCGAAGTTGTAGGGGAAGGCCAGCCCCGGCAGGCGCTCAGATATCACCACCGCAGTGCCCAGCGATGTAACCAGCGACACCGCCCCGCCCCCAAATTGGCGGAGGCTAAAGAAGGTGCCTCTGCGCCGCGCCGGGATCACCCGGCCCACCACTTCGATAAAGGGCAGGGAGGATATGCCGCTGGCGAACACGTACAGCGCATAGCCGACAACGAACAGCCCCAGCTGCACGGCGCCCGGCTGGCCGGCGAATAGCACAGTGGCGAGGGCCATCCACGCCACCCCGCCCACCCGCACCATCGAGGCACGCCTGTACAGAGGCATGACCCTGCCCCTGCCACACACGTACCCGGCCACCAGCAACTGCGGCAACACCACACCCACCGCACCAAGCGTGGCTATCAGGCCCAGTATGGTGGCCGTCGCCCCCAGACGGGTGGCAAACAGCATGACCACCATGCCCCCGATAAGCGGGTCCAGCAGCCCACCCACTACGCCGTTAGCAACACCCAGCCGGAAGTTGCGACGGGCGTGCAGGTAGGCCTCGGGGGGAAGGCCATCTATCAATCTGTCAGGCTTGGGGCTTGCATCTTCCGAAGCCGAAGCAATATGCGCCCGCCCGCGCTCCGATGTCGGTCGGTGCGGCGCAGCATGCGTGCCCTCGCACGCTCTCCGGGTTCGGGGTATATCGCCAGCGTTCGCCGGCTGTGGCCCACCGGCTGCCTCTGCCTCTGTCTCTGCCTCTACCCCAGGGGCCTGCCGGCCCGCTCTTGCTTGTTCTGCGTCTACCGGGGTTTTGCTATCTGTCGGCGCGCACGCGGTCTTCGCCGTTGTTGCTTCCAAAAGTCTAAGTCACCTGCCATTCAAGTTATTCGGCTCCATCGCGCGTGACGGCTCACCGGCGAGTCTGCAATGCCCCGTTGCGCCCTGTGTATAGTCCGGCGTCACTGCGGCACAGGGCTTCCGATCTGTATCTTTTATACTTTTTATCTTATTGCCGAAGTCTTAACGCACCGGTCAGGTCTATGGTTGCACCACCATGCCATACCGGAGCATCACGCCTCACCCAGCATCTGCACCACCACCTCGCGCCGACGCGGGCGGGTGTCGAAGTCAATCAGCACGACCTGCTGCCACTCGCCCAGCACGAGGCGCGCCCCCACGAAGGGCACGCTCAACGAAGGACCGAGCAGGGCGGCACGCACGTGGCTGTGGCCGTTATCGTCGCCCCAGCGCAAATGATGCTGATACTCGGCATCGCTGGGGGCTATGTGCTCGAAAGCGCGGTTCAGGTCGGCCACCGCTCCCGGCTCGTACTCGATAGTGGTCAGCCCCACAGTGGAACCCACGGCGAACAGCACTGCCACCCCATCGGCCAACCCCGACTCTCGCACGGCACGCTCCACGTCGGGTGTGATGTCCACCGTATGCCCATTGCCGCGCGTCTGCAGAACAATGCGCCTGTGTACGACCATGTAACAATTATATCAGCATGCCGAACGGCCTGCCAGACAACCAAGCTAACACTGACATCCAGTCATAACTAATGCATATCCATGCGAGATTTTTGGGGAAACGAGGAAGGCCGGGGAGGGCTGTGCCCTCCCCAACCCCTCCTATCTGGGAAAACCGAGTGCCACCGACATAGGGTGGCAATGTGCGAGCGGCACGAAGCAACACGGTGGCACCATGCTTGCAGCAGTGAGCGGCTGGTCAAGCATGTGGGGTGGTGACATAGGCGGGGTAGGCGCTTGAGGGCGTAGAGGCTAGGCGAGGCGGCACGTATTTTGTACCCCACTTTGTGTGCAACAGGGGAGGGGTTCGGGAGGGCCAAGCCCTCTGACCTTCCTGACCTTCCCCTCCCCATCAACATCTTGCATGAACACACTAAGGAACCGGAGGTAACCGCACAGCATGGAGACGGAATACGATCGGTTCATCAAACGGGTACAAGACCTCGCGGACATCCAGACGGAAGAGCAGGCGCTCGAAGCCATACGGGCCACTCTGGAGACGCTGAGCGACCACCTGACCGGCGGGCAGGCCGAAGACCTCGCCGGGCAGTTGCCCGGGGAGTTCAGCCACTTTTTGCAGACCGACCCCCAGCGGCCCGCCGAAGCTTTCACCCTCGATGAGTTTTACCGGCGGGTAAGCGAGCGCGAAGGCGTGGATCTGGAGACCGCTATCCATCACGCCCGCGCAGTGATGCGCACCATCGGCATGTTCGTGGACAGGAAGGAGCTGCACGATACGCTATCACAGCTCCCCCGGGCATACCTCGACCTGTTCACCCAGTTGTGAGCAGGCGCGGTTTCCTGCCGCAACCGCAACATGCCACCACGGTCTCAACGGTATCTGCGGCATCCTACCACAGACCTACCAGAATCTACGCTGGTGGCCTGATGCCATGCAGTACCGGGCATGGTACGATTCGACTTGTGGGGGCGCGGCACTACGGCCCATCACTGCATGGAGCCACGCCCGCGCCCCCGACCCTAATATCACCCGACTACCCAGAGGGAGCTCACCATGCCGACCCAAGCAGCCTACAAGGCCCGCCCTTATGCGGGCGATGCCGATCTGAAGGCCATATGCGACCTGATCAACCTGTGCAACCAAGTTGATAATCTCGAAGATGAACCGTATGCCACAGAAGAAGACCTGCGGCTGTGGCTGCACTCGCCCGAGATGGACAGAGAGCGCAACGTGCGTCTGTGGGAGGATGAGCATGGGCAGTTGGTCGGGTTGGTTGTGCTGCAAGTGCACCCGCCTCGCACGCAGGGCGGGCAAGGCCAAGCCGGAGCCGGGGTGGTGGATGTGCGTATGTACCTGCGCACCCACCCGCAGGCCCGCCACGGCGATCTGGACGGCCAGATGATAGAGTGGGCCATAGACCGGGCGAAGCAGGGCAGTAGTGAGTATGGCCTGCCCGCGCGGCTGGGCACTGAACTCCATCTGGACAGCCCCCGCTACGTGGCCTATCGCCAGCCACTGCTGGAGCGTTATGGCTTCCGACCGGTGCGCTACTTCTTCAAGATGGCCCGCGACCTGAGCGAGCCTCTCCCGGAGCCGCAGTTCCCCCAAGGTTTCACCCTGACCCATTCGCGAGGAGCCGAAGACGCAGCGCGGTGGGTGGAGATGTTCAACGAGTCTTTCGTAGACCACTGGAATTTCCACCCGGCGACCGTGGAAGAACATCTGCACTGGCTGAGCAGTTCTAAGTACGACCCAGCCCGCGACCTGATAGCCATTGCCCCCGACGGCACCTTCGCCGCCTTCTGCTTCTGCTGGATAGACCCCGATGACAACGCGCACAACAACCGCAACGAAGGTTGGATAGACATTCTGGGCACGCGCCGGGGCTTCCGCAGGATCGGGTTGGGTCGCGCCATGCTGCTGGCGGGCATGCACAAGCTGAAGGAGGATGGTGCGGGTGTGGCAGTGCTGGGTGTGGACGCCGAAAACCCCAGCGGGGCTCTTGGTCTGTACGAATCGGTGGGCTTCCGCAAGGTCAACACCAGAGCGGTCTACCATCTGGACCTGTGATCCGGGGCGGCCCCGGCGAGAAGTGTGGCGGCCCATGCCCTGTCAGCCGGGATCGTCAGCATCGCTCCTGCTCAGATGCTCCAGCCACCGCCATGCCTGCCAAGGCGTGCCCGGCCTCACCACCGAGAGGTGCGCGTGCTCCGGGTCGGCCAGCAGTGCTGGGTACTCTCTCCGCCGCCTGTAGTAGGTGGTGAGCGCCCACAGCAGGATCGAATCTCGGCTGAAGAACGCCCGACGGATGCTCTCGCGGTTGTTGCTCCACAGCACCTCGCGGAAGATGACCCGACGCAGGGTGCGGCGCAGCAGCCTGAGCATGACCAGCCACAGCGGGTAGTCCAGCCACACTATGGTGTCCGCTCGGCTCCACACGATGTCGCGCACCCTGCTGTAGTTGCCGTCCACCACCCACGCGTCTCCCCCAAGGGCGGCCCGCACCCGCTCTCGGAACACCTCGAGGGGCGCTTCCATCCAGTCTGCCTCCCAGTTGAGAGAATCGAGCTCCACGTGCGGCACGCCCAGCCGTGTGGAGATGCGCTTGGCGAAGGTGGTCTTCCCCGAACCCGAAGTGCCCACCACCACGATGCGCCTGTGTGCCCATGCCCACACGGAGCGCGGGCGGGACGCCCACATGTCAGGCGACCGACCCCATGCCTTTGACGGGCGTCTCACCCACGCGCGCAACAGCAGGGGGGCAAAGCCCTCCCCGGCTTTGCCCTTTCCCACCAACATCGTGTATGAACGCACATCAGTCACGACCATCAGATATTAGAGCGAATTCCGCCAACACCCGGGGGCCAAGCTCTACCAATACCACCAATATGCAGGAGAAAAGTAAAGAGCCGGGGGCACCCCACATTATTGGTGGAACTGTTAGGATATAGCCCTATTGACAGTGTGCAATTCCTCTGCTAGAATGAAGACAAATTATAGCAGTGTACTGACCAGAGTGCCATCGCATTGCAGCGCATTACTCATTGCATTCCTCATCCTACGTCGCCCATGCTCCGGTTAGTAACATTCCAGCCCACGACTTGCTCCTAAGGTCGGTACACACTACATCAGTATCAGTTCACACAATTTGCATAATACCACACAGCAAAGGGCAACGAACGCTCCGGCCCGTTGCCCGGGCCGGGATCGTCTTTCCCTGAGCAACTTCGTGCCTGCCCCGAGATCCCGGTGATCCAGTGGGCCGGAAATTAACCATTTCTTATGATGTAAACCGGCGTCGTTGCACACATAATAGAATCGATCGCCGAAGCCACGGTGTCACAGTAGCACATAGCAGCTTCGATAGCGGTTTCGGCTTCTGACCACAAACCTGCTTGGGAAGAGGAGGTTATCCCTTCTATGTCCGAACCCACACCGGACGTAGCCACAATGAGCGAGACCGAAGGGCAGCCTCGGCAGACATGGCAGGCGCAGGCTTCAGCCGAGTACCGGAAGCTGGAAGCTTCTCTCGCCGTGCTCAGATCACAACTGGTGGCTATGGGTGTGACCGTGGACGCAGACGCACCCCCGGGCGGGCAGAACACCACCCTGTCACAAGACCTATACCCCTCACCCACCCAGCCCCAGCCACCGGCTCATCACACTCGTGCCTCGCCTGCACACCCCACGGAGCAGGAGGCTGACGTCAGGGTGTACATGCTTGGGCCTTTCCACATGGAAGCCCAAGGGCACAGCCTCAAGCCGAGCATGCCCGGTCAGGTCAAGACTGTGCTTGAGTACCTGATAGCCCATGGGCGGCGGCCTACCCCCAAAGACGCGCTGATTGACCTGCTGTGGCCCGACACAGACCCTTCGGTGGCCTGCGGCAGATTGAGGGTGGTCATGCACAGCCTGCGCAGGCTCATACCCGGCCCATCGGGCGGCCTGTCCGAGTTAGTGCTCACCACCGGCAACAATTTCATGCTCAACCCCAACATGAAGATATGGGTGGATGTGGAAGAGTTCGAGCGGCGCTGGCAGCAGGGTTGGCGGCTGGCACGCGCCGGACGCAAACAGGAAGCCCTACGCGAGTACGAGCGGGCCGAGGAGCTTTACATAGGCGATTTTCTGGAAGACCAGCCCTACGCCGACTGGACATTGCTGCGCAGGGAGACCCTCAGGGATGCCTACGCTAGCATACTCACTATGCTGGCCAACATATCGTTGGAGTCGCACGATTACACCGGCACCATCATCTGGGCACAGAAGCTGCTGGCTCAGGACAACTGCCGCGAAGATGCCTACAGGCTGCTGATGGTCAGCTACCAACGCCTCGGCCAATTGAGCAGAGCCGTGTACTGGTACAACCTGTGCATGCGCACTATGCAGCGCGAACTGGGCATGGAACCATCGCCGGAGACGCAGGCGGTATACAGGGCCATATATGGCGACAAGCCCTGACCCCACCCTCGCTTTCTTAATCCTAATTCATAACCTCTCTATGGAGAACTAATATCGGCCTCCGGCGGCCCTGCGGCCTGCCTGCGCTACGCGCCCGGACGGCATGTGGCTGGGGCCGGACGCGCTGTAGTTGGGCATGAGCACCAGCAGGGGCAGAGGCTCGACCTCCGGATAGAAGCTGTCTATCACCCCACGGGCGCGCATTAGATAGTCCAGCCACGGGTGCTGGCCCACTCGCACCCGCAGTTCGGCGAGACTGATGCTGGGTCGGGGTACCGTAGGCCACGATGCCTGCACCTTCACCAGTTGCTCGTCGCCGAGCTGCGAGTTCAGGGCCGCCAGCCTGCCGTACACATTCAGCAGGTAGCTGAGGTACTCGTGCAGGGTGAAGCGCATCCCCGGTCCCGCCCTCGCCACCCGTGCATTCCAGCGGGCCACTACCTCGTTGTATATGTCGTAGTGCATATACATGCGTTGCAGGGCCGCCCGCCAGTTCGGGCGCTGCGGCTCGTCTTCGGGCCAAGCCCCCGGCGGGCACAAGCTCTCTTCCGTCTTGTACACCATCCCGTTCCAGATGGACATAGGGTATACCCGGCACACCGAAGGGCGCTGGGGGTAGATGCCACAGCGCATGTGACCGTTGGCGAACTTCATCAGGAAGACGCACGGCTGGGTTGGGTGGAAACGACCCTGTTTGTCCAGAGCCAGACCGTAGGTGGTGCCCGCGGCCTCCAGCCGAAAGCCGTCGAAGCCCGGCTCTTCCTGCGGGCAGGCCACCACAAACTGCTCGGGACCGAGGCGCTGACCGGTGCTGATCAGCCACACATCGTAGCCACACACCGGCACCACGTAGGAGCGGCAGCACGCCCCGCAGGTGGCGCACGGGTTGTGCGGGAACGAGGTGTGGTCCACTTCTGCACCTCTCACCTGTGGTTCGCCCGCGCCGGCTGCGTCGGTGTTGCTCATAGCGTCCCCTCTTCAGAGCCTTCGGTGCCTTCAGCACTGTCCCGGCCTGCCACCACGCGAACAGGCTCGACCTCCACAGACCCCATGGGCTGCGCGGGTTGAGTGGGCCGGGCAGCCTCCAGCTCGTCATAGGCCTTCAGCAGGAAGTTACAGAAGTCGAAGAAGGTGAAGGCAGTCTCATCGGGCGCATCGGTTACCATGCTGTTCCACCGGGCCACCACTGCACAGTACTCCACATAGTCGGCCTGCTGTTGCTCGAGGAGCGCGGCCTCCTCGGCGATGTCCGCATCGGCCAACGACCAGTGGCGGCAGGTACAGCCCCCGTCGTTGCGCAGGCAGAGCACGCCCGCGCGCATCTCGGCGGGGAAGGTGCGGCACACCATCGGGCGCAGCTCGCCCAGACCACAGCGGTGGTAGCCGTTACGGGTACGCATCAGGAAGATGCACGGGGGCAGGCTCTTCTTGCGCCTGCCCGGCTGCTTTGCCAGCGCCAGCCGGTAGACGCGCCCCGACCTGTCCAGCGCGAAGGCATCCGGGCCGGGCTTGGGTGGGAGGAAATACACCAGAAACGCCCATGGCGGCATGTCCAGAGCGCGCGATATACGCCATATGTCGCGCCCGGTGGGCAGCACCACCGCCGTGTAACAGCAGCGTTTCTGCTTGCAGGCCAGCCAGATGGCCTCTTTCCTTGTGAGAGACGGTTCGTGCATGAGGTCTTGTCTTTCTCCCACGGCGGCGCGTGGTCCTCAATTATACAGCCTTGCCGGGTCCATCACCATCCTCGCCACCCCACCCTCTCGTCGCACTGCCCGCTCTCCCCTGCCGAGGTATGGGGTGCGAGCGGCACGCTCACAACTGCCCCGCCCGCAACTCGGCGATGAACGGTTCGTATTCCGGAGCCGGCTGATCCAGTTTGAACCTGATCTCATAGTAATCCTGCGCGATCTGGGCCTGCTGCTCGCGGTTGAAGTCTTTATAGTGCTTGCCCGACTCGCGTGCGGCCTGCAAGCCCTCCGGCCCGCCGTAGCTGTAGCCGCTGGTGGCCTGCGCGTGCAGGGCTTCCCCTATGTACAGGCTACCCACTTTCTCGTACTGGTATACGTGGGTCAATTCGTGCACCATGAGGTCGAGGTCCCCACGCTCGCCCTCCGGCAGGTTGATGGTGTGGAAGGAAGTGAAGGCGCGCCCCTCGTTCTTCTTGAACACAATATCGAGCCAGCCGCCCTCGCACACGCGCACGTCGTTCCAGCGCACAGCGTTGGGGCCGAGCACAGCCCGCCCGGCGGCGATCTCCTCGCTGGTAAGCGGCGTGGTGCTGGCCGAGATCAGGTGCTCCAGAAACTCCAGCAGTTCAGGGCCGCCCACCATGTCGAGTATGCGAGATAGCAGCGTGCCAGCCCATGCGGCCCCACCCTTGAGTTTGTCCACCAGCCAGTTGCCCAAACCCTTGAAACCTTGACTGAGCAATACGGACAGGGCTTCGGGCAGGAAGGTGACCACCCCCACCATGCCCTCGGCTATGGTGATCGCCAGCCGCTTGAGCCGCTCGGGGAAGTCACGCACGAGGTTGATGGCCCATCTGCCCAGATCCTCCAGACCGGTCTTGAGCTTGTTGCCCACCCATTTAGCAACCTGCCACAGCTTGCCGCCCACTTGCTTGAGGCCGCCCCACAGTTTCTTGCCTGCGGCCTTCAACTTACCCCACAGCTTGCCGCCCACCTGCTTGAGCTTGCCAAACAGTTTCTTCGCACCGGCCAACAGCTTGCCGCCCACCTGCTTGAGCTTGCCAAACAGCTTGCTCACCCCGCCGAATATCTTGCCCCCGACTTTCTTGAGACCGCGCAACACCCTGCCGCCCACCTGCTTGATGCCGCCAAATATCTTGCGTGTGAGGGAGCCGATGCCGGCGAACACCTTGCCCAACAGCCCACCCGCTATCTGCTTTGCCCTGCCCAGCAGTTTGCTGCCGTACGACTTGAGCTTGCCGAACAGCCTGCTCGCGCCCTTCCTGAGCCTGCTACCCAGCGACTTTAGCCCCCTGAACAACCGGCCACCCACGCGCTTGAGACTACCCACTAGTTTCCTTGCTCCGGTGCGCAGCTTGCCGGCCAACGACTTGAGCCTGCCCATCAGCCTGCTCTTCAGCGCTTTAAAGGTCCCGGACAGCTTACGCATCCGCGCGAACAGTCGGCGGCCCACACGCTTGAGCTTGCCCCATACCTTGTCACCCAGCGATTTGAGCCTGCTAACCAGCTTGCCCGCGCCCTTCTTGAGCTTACTGCCGAATGACTTCAGCCTTCGCATAACCTTGCCGGTCAACCCACCGATGCGCTTGAACAGTTTGCCCGCGCCTTTGGCGAGCTTGCCCCCGACGGATTTGAGCTTGCCCCACAGCTTACCTCCTACCGAGCGGACCTTTCTGGCCAACTTGCCCGCGCCTTTAGCCAGCCGGTCCTTCAGAGCGCCCACGCGACCGAGCACCCCGCTCACGAGCTTGCCGGCGAGCGCTTTACCCACGCCGCCCACCATCTTGCCCACGCTACTGACGACCCCGCCGACCGCCTCGCCCACGCCCTTCAATACCTTGCCCAGCCCCGAGAAGAGGCCGCGCTGCACATTCACCGTGCCCGCGGCGTAGGGGGTGGCTCGCCGCTGCACGCCTTGTGCCGGCCCTACCGATCCGGCCCTCGTCGCCCGAGCCTGAGCAGTAGTGCCGGCGTTATCCGACAGGGGGTGCGGACCGGCGATCAGCCTATCGGCGGTGCGGGTAGCCGCCTGCTCGTGGCTGTCGGAGGGGTGGCTGATGACCACGCCTCCGGGGGCAGGGCTGCCGTCAACAGGGCCTTGAGACTGCTGGACGGTGTGCACAGCCTCGTGCGCCAGCAGGTGCATGCCTTCGGGAGTGGACGGGTCGTAAGCGCCCGAGCGGAAGAAGATGTCCTGTCCGCTGGTGAAGGCCGCCGCGTCCACCGAGCGCGCCAGTGCATCGGCTTCGGAGTCGGTGTGCACCCTGACCTGCGACAGATCAGCGCCCAGCCCGGTTTCGAGTCTGGCCCGTATGCCGCCGTCGAGGCCGATGCCCGTGCCCGACTCGGCCCGCCGCTGGATTCGCCTGCCGAGGTCGTCGCCGACCGGGGGCGCGGTGGTGGGGGAGGCCCGCTGCACGTAGCGGGTGCTGTGAACGTAACGTTGGAGGGCGCGGTTGCCGCCGGCCTGTTGCAGTTGCAGGAGCATGGCGGCGCGTACCGAAGCGTTGCCCCGGCCACGCAGGCCCACGCCACCGAGCAGCGAGCGGGCATCTGCGAGCGCACCCTCTCTGGTTGATGGAGCGGCATGCCGCACGCCCGGCGTTCGCTCTCGCTGTACCAGCGCCCGCCGGGTACTCCTCTCGATCAGGTCTGGCCCAAATACAGCAGTCATTGCGGGTACCTCCCTCAGGTGCTGACATGCCTGCTTCCGGGTCTTATGATATGATGGCCGGCCCTGCAAACCAGTGCCCGGCAAACGAGCTGGCTAGGGCATGTCGAAGTGCATGAAGTCCTTGTGGACTTTCCAGTCGCCTCCCCATTTGAAGCCGGCCCCCTTCATCGCCGTCACAAGGTCTTTCGGCAGGTTGAGAAAGCCCTCGCGTGCATACTTGCGCATGGTGAACGCATCCCGGCTCCCTTTCTTTCGGGCCAGAGCTTTCTCGTTCCTCTTCATGGTTGCCTGCGCGCTGGTGAGGGCAGCCTTCTTGGCGCTCAGCTCCTTCTGCGCTCTGGCAAACTCGGCCTGCTTCGCGCTCAACTCCTTGTTGAGGTCGGCAAGGTCGGGGCTTTTGGCCTTCTTCGCGGCCTTAACCTGCTCTCGCACCTGCTTAACCTGTTCTTCGGCCAGTTTCTTACCGGCCTCCAGAGCGGCTTTCTCAGCCTTCAGCTTCTTTACCCCTTCGTCTGATGCGGCCACGCTGCTTTCGGCAGTCTCCACTGCTTTGACCGCGGCCTCGTACTTCTTCTGCTCGGCTTTGTATTTCTTCAACTCGGCCTCTAGAAGCTTGATCGGCTTTTGCGCCTCTTTCAATTCGGCGTTCTTCTTCTTGAGGTCCGCCTGCACTGCGGCGCTCTCCTTCTCCAGATCGGCGAGGGCGGTCTGGGCCTGCTTTCTGGCGTCTTTGCGCTCCTGATCGGTTGCGCCCTTACTCTTCAGCACGGCGTCTCTTTCCCTGATGATCCCCTGCTTTTTCTTGGCCAGCTCGGCCAGCTTCTTTGCCAGTTCGTCCCTTTCTTTGCCGACCCTCTGCTCGGTGGGTTTCAATTCCTCGATGCGCTTGGTCAGGCCTTCCTCATTATAAGACGCTTTGAAACGTTCGCTCGCCAGCAGGCTGGCATCGTAGCTGTCGAGGCCCATGGTGTCGCCGGGGTTGGCCTTCTCGATATCTATGCCGGTGAGGGCGGTTATCACCTCACGATGCTTTGCATTCAGCAGGTGGGGGTTGGTGTCGGGGTCCATATCAATCGCCCTGCCGTCCGCGTGGTTGCTCCACGCCCCGGTGCTGGTGGTGCGCACGGTGAGCGCCCACGGCCTCTGCCTGAGCGGCGCGTTGGGGTATCTCGGCTGACCCTTGTCATCCTTCATGGCCTTGAGGGCATTTTCGGCAGTCGTGAGAAGCGCCTGCATATCCCTGTGGGCGGGGGTTTTCATGCCGTAGAAGCTCACTTCCACGATCTCGGTGGCTAGGTACTGCAGTGGCCGGGGAATACCGTGCGCCTTGTAAAGGGGGCAGAGCGCGTCGTATCGCTCTCTGGGGGTGCCTGCCGGGCGGCCCGCGCCGCTGAAATACCCGCGGGCACCGCTGTACTCAGGGTCGTTCCAATCTGCGTCCCACTGCTTCTTGTCCGGGTCGGCACGCTGGATGGCGAGCGGTGCGCGCTGCACGGACGGGTCGGCTCTGTGCGCTGCCCTGCCGTCAGTTCCACGGCTCGCCGGCGCAGGGGGCATCTTCTGCAACGGCAGCGCGCTCAGAGCATGTTCGAGTGTGCCTTTATCTTTAGCTCCGGCTCTACCTTTCTCGATACCCGAACCGATAACCCCTTCGTGGCTCACACCGGCGGCCACCTGCCTCACCTCGTAATTGGCCCGCAGTTTTTCGTATACTTCGGGGTCCAGCTTACTCCTGTGGTCGGAGAACCACCTGTCAATCGCCTCCTTGAGCTGCCCGTACTCGACACCATACCCGAACCATTTTGGATTGCCTGCATTGTCTGTGACCCATTTGGGCTTCTTGTTGGTAGGCGGGTCCAGCCAGACCTTCTTGACCTTACCGCCCTCTTTGACCGTCTCTTGCTTGAGGAATCTGGGCGTGTAGTAGCCGCGGAATCGCATCCCTTTGCTGGCTACGAATTCGAGTTGTTTCGCTTTGCTCCCCTCTGCCACGATAGCGGCAAGTTCACTATCAAGCTGCCCCAGCACCCAGCTTTTGATGCTCCTCAATTCGCCGGGGCCGTTGATGGCATCGAACAGCACCACCTCGGCGAGGCGGCCCATCGTGCGGGGCAAGAGACTCTTGTTAGGCAACATTGTGGATAGGGCCGCGCCCGCGCCGCTGTGCCCGGTAAGCACCACGCTGCCGATCTTGAGATCTTCGCGTTTGGGGAGTATTTTCATGGCCGCCAGCCGGTCAAATACGTTCTTCAGGTACTCCTCGCTATCGAATGCTTTCCCCCCGCCCTTGCCGAATTCGGAGTGCAACCCGCCCTGAGGCAGTACCCCGATCATCTGCCCGCGCCCGCTGGCCTCCATCTGCTCCTCGATCCGGTTGAGGGCAATATCGCGCACCGTGCCCTTCTCCATACCCTTCTCGGCACCGGCTCTGGTCCTCAAGCGCCAGCCTATCCCCCACCCGTGCAGGTGCAGCAGTATATCCACCGGTCTGGTGGTATCTATTGCTTCGGGTATGAGCACTATGGCCTGCCCTCTGGCCGTCTTGGAGGTGGTCTTATCGGGGTCGGGCACTTCTCCCTGATACCCCTCGGTCAGCCCTTCTATCGGAATGCGCCGGATGCCGCCGACTTTCAGGTTGGGGTTGGCGTTGGGGCCGGTCGTCCCCGACCAGCCGGGTACCGGGTCATCTCGCTGAACGGGCAGGAAAGCCCTTGCACCGGGTGGCCGGTGCATGTAACGTTGGAGGGCGCGGTTGCCGCCGGCCTGTTGCAGTTGCAGAAGCATGGCGGCGCGTACCGAAGCGTTGCCCCGGCCACGCAGCTTACCTCCGCCCAACAAGGACTGCGAGAGCACGTGCTTGTCTTCGACGGAAGGGGTGTCATGGCGGCGCCCCGTATCCTCACGCTGCACCGGACTACGTCTGGCGCTGTGTTCGTTAACGATGTGGTTGTGCACGAACACCATAGCGGCTCTCCTTACATCTCAGCACGCTTTGCGGGGCCGCAGGGCCGGGGTCGGGGTCGGAGTTGGGTCGCACTTCACCTCTGCACCTAAGGAGCGGGGCGAGGCGGGGCGTGGTGTGCGTCCCCTGCGGCATGCTCCACCAGCCAGCGGCGCGCGTCCTCGCCACTCAACCTGACCGGGTGTTCCTCTGTGCCCACATCTATCCATGCCACATGCACGGAATCGAGGCCGGTGGCGCCCCTCAGGTCGGCACCATGCAGGCGAGCACCAGTCAAGGTAGCCTGATCCAACCGCGCACCCCGGAGGATCGCATCGGTCAGGTTAGCGCCATCTAGGGATGCGCCTCGCAGGTCGGCTCCGGTGAGGTCCGCCCCATGGAGATCGGCCTCGCTGAGGTCCACTCTCGTAGCCTGCGCCTCTTTCAGCATTGCGCCGGCAAGCACGGCATGGTCGAGCTGTGCTCTGCGAAGCTGCGCGCCGCTCAGGTCAGCGCGCGCCATGGAGGCCTCGATCAAGTAAGCCGCGTACAGGTCTGCTTCCCGAAGGTTAGCATCGTCCAGAACCGCCCTCGGCAGCACCACCTCGGTGAGGTCCCTCCCTGACAGGTCGCTACCTCTCAAGTCGGCTCCTTCAAGCTCCAACTGCACCCCCTGCTGACCCAGAGTTCGGAGCCATTGCGCGTGCAGTTTCAATTTAGCCTGTAAATCAGCCGGCAACCCGGCGTCCTCAGACACCGGCGCGGCATCAGCATCTGTGTGTTCTGCCGAAGCATCCATCATGGGAAGAATATCACCTCCTTCTCCGTCAGGCCGCGGTCTTTCACAGCCTTTTTGAGGTCTGCGAGGTCTTTCGCCGAAAGGTCTTTGGTGTCAATAACCGCCTTCTCGCCTTTTGATAGGGACTTTTCGATGTCCTTCACGGCCTTGTCCACGACCGTGGTGCCCTTGGGTGGGAACTTGGAGTTGGGGGTTTTGACGTCCCAGACGGTTCCGTGCTTGTCTATGAATTCGCCACCGGCGGGGTTGGGGTCACGGACCAGCGGGCCTTCCAACTTCTTAGCGTCCTCAAGCGCCTTACCGACCTCTGCTTCGCGGATGGTCTTTGGGGATATTTTACCACCGTGGGCGGGGTCTTTAGCCAGATCAAGTATTTCCTTGGCGCGGTCCTGAGCGGCCTTCTCGGCGGCCTGCTTAGCGGCCTGCTCGGTAGCATCTTTGGCGGCTTTTTCTGCGGCCTCCTTAGCGGCCTTCTCGGCGGCCTGCTTGGCGGCCTGCTCACCTAATCCTTTCTCGAGGGCCTCTTTGGCGGCCTTCTCGGCGGCATCTCGGGCCGCTTTCTCGGCGGCATCTCTGGCGGTAGTCTTGGCGGCGTCCTGAGCCGCCTGCTCGGCAGCTTCTTGGGCAGCTTTCTCGGACAAGCGCTTGAGCTCGCCCTCAAGCGCAGACTGCGATATGCGCTCAAGTTGCTTGGCGGTCACGGTGCCGCCAACGTCTTTAGCGGCTTTTTCAGCAGCTTCCTGCCCGGCCTTTTCGGCGATGGTCTTGGCCGTCTTGGCCGCGATCTCCTCGACAGCCTTCTCGGCGGCATCTTTGGCGGTCTTTTCGGCAATCTCCCGGGCGGCTTTCTCGGCGGCCTCTTTAGCGGCCTGCTCGGCAGCCTCTTTGGTAACTTTCTCGGCGGCTTCTTTAGCGGCTTTCTCCATTTGCTCTTTCAGTGCGCGTTCGGCGGCCTCTTTAGCCGCCTTTTCAGAGGCTTCTTTGGCCGCTGCCTGCGCGGCGGCTTTTGCGGCGGCCTCGTCCGCTCCATTCTCCAGAGCTTCTCTGGCGGCTTTCTCGGCGGCTTCCCTGCCCGCTTTCTCACCGGCTTCTCTGGCCGCTTTTTCCACGGCTTCCCCGGCAACCTTCTCGGCGGCCTCTTTAGCGGCCTTCTCCGCGGCCTCTTTAGCGGCCTTCTCGGCGGCTTCTCTGGCCGTGCCTTCGGCTATCTTCTGGGCAGCTTCTCTGGCGGCTCGCTCGGCCACCTCTTTAGCCGCTTGCTCGGTCGCCTCCCTTACCACCTTTTCTGCAGCCTCTTTGGCGGCCTTCTCGGCCACCTCTTTAGCCGCGGCTTCGGCGAGGGTTTTGGCGAGCTTCTCGGCGGCCTCTCTGGTCATCTTCTCCCCGGCCTCTTTCGCGCCGATGCCCAGCAACCGCTTGAGCCACGCCAGCAGGCCGCGCTCGCCCTGTTTGGCGGCGGCCTCGGCGGCCTCTTTCCCACCGATGCCCAGCAACTTCCGGAGGAAACCACGCAGGGCGCTCTTGCCCGCCTGCTCGGCGGCGGTAGCCGTACCCCCGGAGAAGATGCCCGCTACCAGCGCCGCGATGTCCAGCGCCGCGAAGGCACAGCGCACCACTCGTTCGCCGATGCCCACCTTCTCGGCTTTGATTATGTTGTCTCCCGTCATGCAGGCGCAGGCATCCTTGGCTGTGCTCACCAGCGGGATGACGTCGGTCGCGAAATCGGCGGCCTCCTTGCTGGTCGCTCCCACCTTAGGAGTGAGTCGGGTGCTCATGCAGCCCATAACCTTGCACGACGCTTCGAACATCATAATGGACGCGGTCGAGGGGTTCATGAGCATAGCTATGGACCCTGTCGTCTTGCCCAGTTCCAGAGCTTTCTCGACGTAAGGCCCGATGCGCTTCTTGAGCTTGGAGGCGGCATCGCTGACTATGTCGTAAGCCTGAGCGCCCAACTCCTTGGCTTTGGCCCACGCTTTGTCCAGACCTATCTTCTTGGCGAAATCGAGCGCCTTGCCGCCCATCTTCTTGGCGAAGCCCCATGCTTTACCGCCCCACTCTTTAGCCGTATCCCATGCTTTACCGCCCCATTCCTTGACGGCGCCCCACGCCTTGCCGCCCCACTCTTTAGCCGTATCCCATGCCTTGCTGGCCCAAGTCTTGGCGGTTTTGATGGCCTGCGCGCCCAGTTGCTTGGCGGTGCTCCACGCTTTGCTGGCCCAAGTCTTGGCGGTATTAATGGCCTTCTGCCCCCAAGTCTTGGCAGCGCTCCACGCTTTGCTGGCCCAAGTCTTGGCGGTGCTCCATGCTTTGCTGGCCCAAGTCTTGGCGGTGCTGATGGCCCGGCTGGCCGCGCTCTTGGCGGTCTCCCAAGCCCTTCGGGCTGCGCTCTTGGCCGCGCTGAGAGCCTTTGCGGCCAGACGCTTGGCCGTGTCCATTGCCCTGTCGGCGAGGCTGCGCGCCTTGCTCATCACCCAGCCGAGGACGCCGGATGCCTTGCTGATTATCTTGTTGGCGAAGGCGGCCACCTTGCTGGCGGCCCCGCCGGTCAATTTATCGGCTACCCCCAGAAGCTTGCTGCCCAGCGCGCGTGCGGTGTCGGCTATTTTGCTGCCCAGCGCTCTGGCCTTCTGCCACACGGCATCGCCCAGCTTTTTCGCGGTATCCCACGCCCGCTTGCCCAGCGCTCTGGCCTTGTTGAACAAGGTGGTGGCTAACCTCTTGGCCCCGTTCCACGCCGAAGCGCCCAGTCTCTTCGCGAAGCCCCATGCCCGGCTGGCCGCTTGCTTTGCCCCGCTCAGCAACCTGTTGCCGAAGGCCTTGGCGGCCTGCCACGCGCGGTTCGTCATGCTCTTGATGGCGCTGAAGGCCCGCTTGACCGCCCGGCTCGCTATGTCACGCAGTCTGGACATCCACTGTTTGGCGCCTTCCCACAGCTTGCCACCCCACTTCTTAGCCCAGTTCCACGCCGCGCTGCCCAGCTTTTTGGCAACCTGCCATGCTTTCTTGACCTTGGGGGCAAGGAAGTTGTATGCCCGCTCGGTCAGTTCACCTATAGCTTTGCACAGGCTGCTGCCCGATATTTTGCCCGCCACCGACTTGGCGAACGATATGGCCTGACTGCCCAATTCTCTGGCTTTGTTGTAGGCTTTGTTGGCAGCGTTCTTCGCGCCGTTCCACACTTTCGAACCCAAGCCCTTGAGCTTGCTCCACGCCGTACTCGCGCCCCTCTTGACGGTGCTCCACGCCCTCGAACCGAGGCTCTTGGCCGAGTTCCACACTCTGGTGCCTGCGCTCTTGGCGGTGTTCCACGCTCTACGGCCTGTGTTCTTCGCGAAGTCCCATGCCCTGCTACCCCAGCTCTTGGCGGTGCTCCACGCCCTCGAACCGAGGCTCTTGGCGGTGTTCCACGCCCGCTGGCCCATGCCTTTTACAAGGTTCCACGCACCGGTGCCCATGCTTTTAGCAGTGCTCCAAGCGCGCGTACCCAGCCCCTTCACGGTATTCCAAATGGAAGAGGCTGTGCCCCTGATCTTGCCCCAGATAGCAGAGCCGGTGCTCTTGACGGTGTCCCAAGCTCTGCCGCCCAGATTGCGGGCGGCATCGAGCGCCCGACTGCCGAGGTTACGGATGGCACTCCATGCTCTCTCGGCCAGCTTCTTCGCGGCTTCAAGCGGGTTGGGCACATCTATGCGCTGTACGGGGGTGTGGCCTTGAACGCGCTGAACCGGTGGGCCGCGCGGGGCGGCTTTGGTTGAGATGTCGAGCAGGCGTTGTAGCCCCACAACCACCCGGTCCAACCTCTTCAGGGATGGGCCGGGGGCCATGCCGAGCATGGGGCTGACCACGCGGTCGAGATGACTCAGAGTGGGTGTGCCGGGGTTGTCCGTGGTGGCCCTGCCCAGCACCCGGTCCAGCCTGCCCTGCATCTCCCGCATCCGCGCCTGTCCGGCCCTGTGGGCAGGCCCGCCCGGCCGGGACCGGCTATGAGGGCTGAGCGCGGGCTTGCGTTCAGGGTTAAGGGGCGTGATTTCGGGGTTCAGGTACGAGGCCGGGGCGAGCACTGGACCGCCGGGGGTGGGCAGGCCGATTGCCCCGGGGTTAGCATCTGCGCGGCCCGCCACCGGCAGCTTCTCGGTTAGCTTGCCGGCCAGCTTACCCGCCATCTCGCCGGCCACACGTTCTGCCGGGCGCGTGGGCATGGGCATGGTCGGGCCTGTGGGGCTTTGGCTTTGGACTGCAAGGTGCGTACCTACAGCACCCTCGCGCATCGCCTGCACGCCCAGAGCGGACAGCTCTTGAACGGCATGTGTCGCGCGCTCCTCGGCGGAGCAGTTGCAGGGGGCAGGTCCACAGCGCTGGACCAAGGGCAGGGAAGTGGTGGTATGGGGGGCAACCGCAGGGACCGCAGGGGCGCTTTGGGTCCGCTGCATGTAACGCTGCATGGCACGGTTGCCGTGGGTCTGCTGGGCCTGTTGCATCAAGGCTGCCTGCACGGGGCCGTTGCCGCGCCCCCGCAGGCTGGGGTTGCCCAGCATTGAGCTCGCATAGGGGGCGGTGTAAAGGGCGCGAGCGGGACTGTCCAGCAGGGCTGTGGGGGCACCATGGCCCGGGGAGGGGGAGTGGGACCTCCACTGAGTAGCGATGGGCCGGGCGCGTTGCACTGCGCGCCCCCGAGCGCCGGTAGCATTCACCCCTCTACCCCGATCTCCGGCCATCGCCATTCCCCCACCTGCACCCCAGTGCTACTTCATAGCACTTTGTGCGTAATAAAGGAGAGGTTTAGGTAGGGCAAAGCCCTCACCGGCCCTCCCCTTCCCCAGCATCTCGCATGAATAGGAGAAGGAGCTCGTGGGTACCACCTTCCATTGAACGGCACAACCCACGTGCCCCATCGCTTGGCTATACCTGTTCTTCTTCGTCAGCCTGCCGTTGTATGGGGGTAGAGGTATATATTGAAGGACGCATGGCCTGCATCTCTTCCTCCTCCGGAGCATCGGCCCGCTGCACGGGGGTAGAGGCATACACCGAGGGGCGCATGGCCTGCATCTCTTCCTCTTCGTCGGCCTGCCTCTGCACCGGCATGGCGGCATAGGTCGAGGGGCGCATGGTGGCTACCGGCTCTTCCTCTTCCTCTGCCGCTCGCTGTACGGGCATGGCGGCGTAAGTGGAGGGGCGCATGGCCTGCATCTCTTCCTCCTCCGGAGCGTCGGCCCGCTGCACGGGGGTAGAGGCATATACCGAGGGGCGCATGGCCTGCATCTCTTCCTCTTCGTCGGCCTGCCTCTGCACCTGCGAACCGCCCCCTGACGCAGAGCCGGCCTGCCCGCCACCACCCGCGTGCACACCAGACAGCACGCGTGCTGCCACGCTCTCTGCTGCCTGCTCATAGCTATCCGACGGATCGCTGATCTTCACTCCACCCGGTGCAGGCGTGCCGTCCACCGGCCCCTGTGACTGCTGCACTGTGTGGGTGACCTCGTGCGCCAGCAGGCGCAGTCCTTGGGTGGAATGCGGGTCGTATGTACCGGACCGGAAGAAAATGTCATTGCCGGTGGTGAAGGCCACAGCGTCCACCGAGCGGGCCATGCTGTCGGCCTCGGCATCGGTATGCACCCGCACGCCCGATAGGTCGGTCCCCAGCCCGGCCTCCAGCGTGCGCTGTACGCCCGCGTCGAGGCTGTGCCCTCCGCCAGCTCTGGAGCGAATGCGGTCGCCCAGAGGTACCTCTTCGCTGGCGGTGTCTGCGGCAGAGCGCTGCACGGCCCGGGTGTAGCGCTGCACGGCGCGGTTGCCATGGGTCTGTTGGGCGCGTTGCATGACCGCGGCGCGCACCGGTGCGTTGCCCCGCCCGCTCAGCATCGGGTTACTCAGCAACGAGTTGGGGTAAGCCGAACTCACATCGCCCGGCGCCCGGCCTTGATTGTGCACCGGCCCTTCCCACCCCCGGTCGGCGTGCTTTCTGACGTTCTGCTCATCAAACAGCCTGTTGATGTCATCGGCCATGGCTCATACCTCCTATCATTACAGTATGTCAGAGTACCAGAGGGTCGTTAAGGCCCTGTTAGCTGGAAGTTACATGCACTTCACCCACCACCTCCGGTTGCCGTGCCGATCCCCGATTGCCCCATCCCCTCGAAAGGCCCGACCGGCCTCCGGCCTCACTTCTCTGCCTCTGCCTGTTCGCAGTCGAGGTTCACGTCGAAGTTGAACGGGTCGAGCGCATCGCTCTGTGCCTGAGCGTCCTTGCGCCGCTGCTTCTCGACTTCAGAGGTCTTCTTCTGCGCCATCCGCTTGAGGGCGGTGGGCATGGTGGCTTTGCACCCCACCAGTTCGAATGCCTCTTTCTCGGTGCCGTTGTAGGTCTCGAAGGCCTTGACGTGCTCCTGCTCGTGGTCTTTCAATGTGGTGTCAATGGCCTGTTGCAACTTCTCCTGTTGGCACTTGGTCAGCCCCTTCACGTTCGACGCTCGGGGCAGGGTCACTGTGGTGGTCACCTTGAACTCCATCACCAGTTTGCCCGTCACCTTCACGCAATCTTTGTCCTTGCACCCTTTACAGCCGGTGGCCGACTCGGTGGTCTGGTCTTCGGTGCGCGACTTGCCGCCGTCGAAGGTGGCCGTAGTCTTACCCTGCACCTTGATGGCCGGTGAACCGAACGCAGTCACTTTGTGGGGCTGACCTTTGACCTGCACAGTCGGTATCTGAGGCACGGGCGCTTTCTCCGTCTGCTCTTCTTCCTCGGACTGCCTCTGCACTGGCGCAGCCTCCTCTGCGCTTGAGCAGTTGCACGGCACAGGGCCGCACCGCTGCACGGTAGCCAGATGCAGGATGCGCTGCACTGCCCGGTTGCCGTAGTTATGTTGAGCCTGTCGCATGACCGCGGCGCGCACCGGCGCGTTGCCCCGCCCGCTCAGGCGCGGGTCGCCCGGTGAGAAAGCGGACCCCGATACCCCGACAGAGGCCGACATGCCGTCTGCAACCGCGGCATATTTCTCTGGCCCTACCGCGTGCTCGGCATGGTCACCCCGCGCTCTCGCGTACTCATTTGCACTCCCTCTATCACTATGACCCGATCTGCTTCCTGCGCTCATATTGATGGCCCCTTTGCCGAGGGATCGAGGGATATAAATGTCGTACCTCTGACTCGACCTGTCTCGGCCTGTGTCCCCGGCCTTTTACACAAACTCGCCGGGGTCTGTGCTCTGGTTATGCGGGCTTACACGAACAGGCTGTCATCAACTCAACGGCTCTCCCTTCTTCAGTAGATGGGCGTAAGGCCCGAAATCGGCCTCCGAGATCAGCTTGCCTATCTTCTGGTGCTCGCGGCGGGTAGCCCGCACCAGATGGGCCATGCTGATGGGCTTGCCCTCATCAGCGGCGAAGAAGGCCGCCTCCAGTATGATGTTTTTGATGTTGCCCCCGCTCAATTTAAAGCGCTTGGCCAGAAATTCGAGGTCCACATCATCGGCGATAGGCGCTTCAGGAGGGAAGGTACGCCGCCATATCTCCAGCCTGTCGGGTTCTTCGGGCATGGGGAATTCGATGGCCCCGTGCAGGCGGCGGATGAAGGCCTCGTCGAGGTTCTTACGCAGGTTGGTGGCCAGTATCACGATGCCGTCGTACTCCTCCATACGCTGCAACAGATAGCTGATCTCGATGTTTGCGTAGCGGTCGTGGCTGTCTTTGACCTCGCTGCGCTTGCCGAACAGCGAGTCAGCTTCGTCGAAGAACAGGATGGCGTTGGCGGTCTGGCCCTCTTGAAAGATGCGCTCCAGATTCTTCTCGGTTTCGCCAATGTACTTGCTGACTACCCCCGACAGGTCTATCTTGTACAGTTCCAGACCGAGGTCGGTGGCCAGCACCTCGGCGGCCATGGTCTTGCCTGTGCCCGGCTGACCGGCGAACAGCACATTCAACCCCTTGCCTCTCGACAGCTTGCGGTCGAAGCCCCACTGTTCGAACACGGTCGGGCCGTGGCGGATGTGCAAGCACATCTCGCGCAATTGGGCCAGCCGGTCGGGCGGCAACACCAAGTCGTCCCACGTATACACCGGCACGATCTTGCGGGCCAGCATGCCCAGACCCTGATTAGAGTGCGCGCGACAGGCGGCCATCAAGTCGCGCATGGAGATGCGCACCTCGGTTGCATGCCCTGAGCTGGCTGCGCGCCACACAGCGGCATGGTGAGCGGTGTCGGCGGCGGCCTCGATCTGGTCGCCGGTCAACCTGAAGGCGCCCGCCAGCAGGGGCAGGTCCACGTCCGAGGTGACTGCCACTGCCTGTGCGTTGCGGCTCAGGGCACGCTCCCATATCTGGCGGCGGCGTTCGTTGGACGGGGTGGGGAAGTCCAACTCTACAGACAGGGGGCCGCCGGGCACGCGCAGGGGCAGGGCCATGCGCACATCGAACAGCACGCAGCCCCTCCAGTCCTGCAACAGAGAGGCGAGGTCCGCAGGCAGGTCCTGACCGGGCTGCTGTTGGTCCTGCCCGGCGCGCCGGGCGAGCGCATCGGCCTCGGCCCAGTAGATCACCGCACCTTGCAGGTATGCCTCGCGCAGAGCACGCTCCATCAGCTTCCTGAGGGCGGGGGCAAGGGCCAAGGGTGCGTAGGTGTCGCCGGCCCCGCCTGCACCGGCGAGGGCCGCCAGCGCGGGCGTGTCCACCAGCAGCAGGGGTCGGCCCAGCGTGGAGGCCAGATGCATGGCGGCTTCGCGCTTGCCCAGCTTTTCGGGGCCGCGCATCCACACCACCAATCCGCCCTGCGTGCCGGCCACGGGCGACGCCCCGTTGCGGGCGGTGGGCGTGGGCGTGGGCGAGTGCCCCGGCGCGGTCTGCCCGGCCAGCCTCTCCAGACTGCGCATCTGAGCCGCGGATAGCGCCGAATATTCCGACTGGGCGGGCGTAGCTGCGATCACCTGCACCACCCCATCGAGGGCCGGGTCGGGGTCGTCGGCACCCAGCAAGTATGAGGTGATGCGCGGGTCGAGCATCAGGGGCCGGGCCAGCAGGGGCTGGTGCGAAGCGGGCGAGTCGTCCACCCACACCAGCAAGTGGCGGCGCAGCCTGCCCTCCGGAGCCAGCAGCCTGCGGGCCTCCAGCCGCTCGGCCAGAGTGGTGCACCACAAGTTCACCACCAGATCAAGCGTGGGATACTTCTTGGTGACGTCGTCCTGTATGTAGGAATACAGGTTGCCATAGTTCATGTCCACTTCAGGGGCCAGCGCGGTGAGCAGGATGGCGCGCTCCATGCCATTCAGCCCGAACAGATCGCCCAGAGAGGCCAACCGCCCGCCCGCCTGCCCCGGCCAGCGCCTGCTGGTGGGTGACGGAGAAGGAGATTGGGATGAGAAGGGGGAGGCCGGGGGCGACACCTGCCAGCTCAGACGGGACAGCCACAACTCCACGTCGCCCTCTTCGATGATCAGGCCGCGCTGCGCGGGGTCCGCCACATCGGGCATGGACAGGCGCACCCGCTCCACCGCCTGCTGCACGCACTCGTCCAGCAGGGCCAGATCGTCCAACAGAGCCGGTAGTTCCGGCCACCCAGAGCCATGCGCCTGTGGCGCGGGCGCTGCCGGGGTCATACTCTGCTTCATATCACCGATGTCTTGTTTCACTCGCCAGTCACTTCCTTTCCATCGCACTCATACTCATATAACCTTCATGCGTATCTAAATACGGCGAACAGCACAAGGGCAGGGGCAAGGGCAAGGGCAGGGGCAGGGGCACTCCCACGCCCTTCATAACCACACCCATCCCCTTGTGGTCATCTGTTTTCTTCGGGCTTCTTCACCTCGATCACATCACAGTCGTTGAAGGTGCCGGGCGGGCTACAGTTCACAAAGGTGTACATGGTGCCGTCCTTGCGGATGAAGTAGATGTTGGCCCGGCCCGTTTCCTTGAGCACATACAACAACTGGCCGTTGGCAGTGGCCTGATGGGCGTTGCCAAGCTCGTCGTACCACTCGTCCTCCACGCACCCCCCAACCAGATCGTTATACTTCTTGCGCACCTCGGTGAAACCCGCGCCCGACACGCACGGGTTGGGGCCGGTTTCGCGCGTTTCGGCCCTGCCCAGAGAGATGACCCCCCCACTGCACAGGAAGCCCGAATAGAACTGGAGGTTAGAAGGCAACAGGAAGAAGCGCACCGAGCAGGGGTTGACATCGGGCTTGAATATGACCCATGCCGCCAGCAGCAGGGGGATCACCAGCATAAGGATGGGCCACTTCCATGTGCGGAAGCGTGGGGTAAACACGAACTCCCCCTGCACCTCCTTGGCCTCTTTCTCGGTGCCGTCCACCGGGCGAGCGTTGAGCACGAACTGGTACTTCTCCGGCTCGCCCACCAGCCTGAAGCCTTTGCGCCGCACGGTCACCGGCACCACCTTTTTCTGACCGGGGGGCACAATGGGCGCGGATGGGTTGAACGAGTAGTTGAGGTTGGCTTCAGGATCGCGGCCCGTCAGCTCCAGTTGCGTATCGCTGTTGCCGCCGTTGGCGATGGCCAACCGGAACTTGCCGCGCGTGCCGGTTACCCGTTTGGGGGCCAGCTCCAGATTGAAGATCGAATAAGAGCTGACCACCACCGAGCCTTTGGTGACACCCACCATCGAGGGGTCGGCGTAGGAGCGGGCGCGCACTGCGAAGGTGTGCTGCCCGGCGCGCGTGTTGCTCCCCTTGGGCGGGTGTATTCTGATGGGGATGGGCGCGCTATCCCCCGGAAACAGCGACACGCTCTGCACCATAATGGTGTACCACGACGGGTCGAGGTTCTCGATCTCGATAGAATATTGGTCCACGGTGTTGGAGGCGTTGCGCACGTTGGCGATGATCTCCACCGGCTCGCCCCCTGCCGCTACTTTTACCTCCGGCGGCGACAGGTTGACTACTATAGGTTCGACGGTTGCTGGTGGTGGTTGCATCATAGGTCCTCTCTCCATTCTCCATGTATAAACTGGTCGGCAAAAGGTGCGGGAAGGCCTTCCTGCCCGCGTTTACACTTTATACCAATCTCGCCTTAAGACACTGTGAAAAGAAGAAATGCCATCAAGGGACAGCCGTGTGCCCCAGTACCCCTTTTATTGCCCTCCTTCCATAGGTATCGTAGGCATTGTGGGCACCGGGGCGGCAGGTTTGCTGGCACCTTGACCAGCATAGCCGCCAATACCGATGCCGATGCCCGCGCTCCGGCCTGTACCACCCTGAATGGCGCTCAGGGTCATGGAGATAGCCCCGGCCACCAGCATGAGCAGCACCGAGATCGCTATCACGTCGAGGCCACTGCCCCAGCCGATGGGCGGAGCGCCCGAACCGCCTCCCGGCCCGCCCGGCGTGTACACCCCCTGCTCGCTCCCGTCCTCGCTGCGCCCGCCCGAACGCAGAGGTGGACAGCCGCTGTACCGCTCGATGAGGGTGAAACTTACGTTCGACCCATTGACCTGATAGCCCACAGCCCACACGTCGTTGGTGGCTGCCGCCGCCACTGCACGGAACAGGTTGCCATTAATCCCCGGATCGGGGCTGGTCACTATGCTCCATGTCTGCCCGTTCCAGTGCATGGTCAGGGTGTGGTACAGTTCCGATTGATCCGCATAATAACCCACGGCCCACACGTCGTTGGCCGATATTGCCGTCACCCCGTACAGGTAGTTGTCACTGCTGCCCACGTTGGGGCTGGTCACTACGCTCCATGTCTGCCCGTTCCAGCGCATGATCAGCGTGCGGTAGACACCCAGACTCGTGTCGAAGTAGTCCCCCACAGCCCACACGTCGTTGGCCGATATTGACGTCACCCTGTACAGGCGGTTATGGCTGCTACCCACGTTGGGGCTGGGCACTACGCTCCATGCACTGCCGTTCCAGCGCATGGTCAGCGTAACGTTCGGACCGCCTGCGGTCGAGACATAGCCTACGGCCCACACGTCGTTGGCCGATATTGCCGTCACCCCGTGCAGGTAGTTATGGCTGTCGCCCACGTTGGGGCTGGTCACTACACTCCATGCATTGCCGTCCCAGCGCATGGTCAGCGTGCGGTAGACACCAAAGATAATGTCGAGGTAGTACCCCACGGCCCACACGTCGTTGGCCGATACCGCCGATACCGCGATGAGGAGATTATGGCTGTCGCCCACGTTGGGGCTGGTCACCACACTCCATGCACTGCCGTTCCAGCGCATGATCAGCGTGCGGGAGAAATCAAGGTTAGTGTCGAGGTAGTACCCCACGGCCCACACGTCGTTGGCCGATACCACCTCCACCCCGCGCAGCTCGTTGTCAACAGTGCTGGCGTTGGGGCTGGACACTACGCGCCATTGGATGGGGCACAGTGTGGCCGTGGCCGAAGGTGTGACGGTGGCTGTAGGGGTGCTGATGGTGGTGGGTGTGGTAGTCGCAGTCAGGGTGCTGGTAGGGGTAGTGGTAAGGGTAGGAGTAAGGGCGGCGGTGGGCGTGGTAGTCGCAGTCAGGGTGCTGGTAACCGTAGGTGTGAGGCTGGGCACAGGGGTAATGGTAGGCACATTGGTGCCGAAGCAGATTTGCAGGCCCCATCCGTACAGCATGTCGCCCGGCCCGATGCCCGGAGTGGGCGTGAGAGTGGTTGTAGCAGTCGAGGTAGGGGTGAGTGTGCCTGCCTGCGGCGTGAAGGTAGCTATGGGCGTGGGGGTGGGTGTACCCTGCACGGGCGGCACATCCTTGGGCGTGGGCGTGGGCGAGGGAGGGGCCTCGGTGGGTGTGGCGGTCGGCTCCGAAGCAACAGGGGTGCTATCGGCGGGGTTCAATGTAGGTGTGGCGGTCGGCTCCTGTGCGATCGGCGGGGTGCTGCCCACGGGTGGCTGGCCGGGTTGGCCGGCAATCCACGTGCTGCCTGCGGCCTGCGCGGGCGGCAACCTGTGCAGCGTCTGGCCCAAGGTGGGGCTTCTATACAGGTTGCCACCTACGGCCTGCTGAGAGCGGTAGCGGTGCCCGGAGGACGGCCAGTCCACCTGTATCTCCAGCGTCCACGTGCCCTGTGCATCGTAGCCGTTGAACTGGTCCAGCGAGCCGTCGGGCCGGTACGTGCCCTGAATGTTCTCACTGCAATACGGTATGGGCTGGGGAGCCTGACTGTCCAGAACGACATTCATGCGGGCCACGGCAGTGGAGGTCGGCTGGGGCATGCACTGCCAGTCGAACAACAGCACTCGCAGGTTGTCGGGCGATATCAGATAGCCTGTGACGGGCCGGTAGCCCCATATATTCTGCACCCTGTCCAGTTCGAGGTTGACCACGTTCAGGTCGGCTATGCTGCCCGGCGTGGTGATAGTCAGCGTGGAGGTGATCACCCCGCTGTAGGGGAACGGTCTGGGCACGTTGGTGCTGTCCACCTGTATGCACACCTGCGTGGGTGTGGGAGTGACGGTAGAAGTGGGGGTGATGGTAGGGGTGGGGGTGATGGTGGTGGTAGGGGTGGTGGTGGGGGTGGCGGTAACTGTGCGCGTCGTGGTCACCGAGGGCGTGACGGTCACGGACGGTGGGCAGGCCAGCGTGAACACCAAACGCATGTTGGGCGCTAGCCCTCCCGTATTGCAGGTATACTGCGTGCGGCGTGTGCCCGTGCCCAATTGCACACCCACGCTGGCCCCCGCGCCGCTGCCGGGCACCCGCCCATAGATCACGTCGAACTGGCCGATGGGCGAATTCTCATACAGACGCACCTCGAAGTTCACGGCTGGCCCTGCCGGTGGGGTGGACGTCGGAATGACCGGCCTGTTGGAGAAGCTCACGAAGTCGGCGATGGTGCTGCACCCGCCTGCCGGTATGTCGGTGCGCCACTGCAAGCCCGCGCCGTTGTCGAAGTAGTTGTTGGGGTCGGGCGGCGGGTAGTACACATTGCGGAAACCCTGACCGGGGCCAGAGATGTCCCCTATATCCGCCCAGACCACGTTGTAGCGGTCCTCCTCGTAGCGATAGGAAGGCACGATAGGTACGAATAGCTGATAGAGGCTCAGGTCGCTGGTGTAACCACCTATGGCTCCTGTGGCTGGGTCGTAATAGCCGAAGCCTTGGTCGTCGCCACCCGTGTACAGGTCGGCAGCATGAAACAGGTGCACTCCGCTGTAGGGTGTGCGTCCCGTGTTGCATATAGACCAGTCGTTGCGGATGTACTCTTGCCCGTTCACGTAACTCACCCGCTGAGTGAGCTGCAACGGTGTGTTGCCCACGCTCAGCAGTGTGGTCACCACCCACGGGTTCGAGCTGGTGCCGCTACCTGTAAGGGTGTTGCTGAGCGGCGTGTACCTGTTGGGTTCCAACCCGGCGGGCACCCGCTCAGGCCCCCACACGCTCACTCCGTTGGGTCCGGGCACCCACAGGTACACTCCTTCAGCATACCCACCAAAGAACTGTTGCACGTTGTTGCGATACACGCCGTATGCGCCGCTGTCGCGCACCACCACGCGCAACGGCGAGCCGGGGATGGTCACGTCCAGCGGGCCGCTGCGCTCCGGCGCGTCCGCGCCCGGCTTGGCCGGGTCTGGGCTGCCTTGCGCGGGGCTGCCTCCTGCCGATGTGCCCGCCCGCCACTCGATGTTGAACACGCGGTTGGGCGCGGTGCCGCTCACCGAGGTGAAGATGCCGCAGCCCGGGCAGCTCGTGTCCAGATCGTCCCAATAGCCGGCGATGGCATAGTTGAACCCCGAATACGGCAAGCAAACGTTGTTGCCGGTAGGGTTAGTGCTGACAAACTGTAGCGTGCCGTTGGAGCTTACGTTGACCGACGAGAAGGTGCGGTCGTACAGACGGACGGGGAACGGCAGGGTGACGGCAGTCACGCAATCGTCGCAGTTGTTGCCGGTGCTGGCAGTGCCCGGCACTATCGTGCCCAAAGACTGCGCGATCACATAGTCGCCACACGATGGAGTGTTGGTGGGCCGTGGCGGTGGCGGGGGCGGCTCTTCCTCGGTAGGCGAGGGCGTGCTGGTAGCTGTGCCCGTGGGCGTGGGCGTGCCCGTGGCAGAAGGGGTGATAGTGCTTGTGCTCGTGCTTGTGGTGGTGTTAGTGGGCGTACCCGTGGGTGTGGCCGTGGGCGTGGCCGTGCGGGTAGGGGTGATGGTAGGGGTGGGCGTGCACGAGGGCACCACGTTCACGCTACCGCCTACCTGTGGCCTGCCCGCCACGTTATACTTGTAATTGCCCACGGTGGCGAACACGAACTGGAAACTGCCACCCGGCCCGAGCTGCCTGCTACCAAAACTGCCCGTCTGGTTGCTCTCAAGGGTGACCGCAGAGTCGGACTGGTTGCTCCAGCGCACGATGGAGCCGGCAGCCACCGATACGCTCGCCGGTCGGAAGCCTCCGCCCGTGAAATTCACGTCCACTGTGGTGGGGAAGCAGGAGGTGGTCTGGCGGCCACCCCCGCCCTCCTCTTCACCACCGGGTCCGCCCGGGCCACAGGTCATGGTGAACACCAGCATCTGCCCGTCCTCTACGTCGGGTGAATTACAGGCGTACTGGGTGAAGCCGTTGCCCGTGTCGCGCTGTACCCCAATGGTAGCCCCGGCACCCGCGCCCGGCACGCGCCCATACACCACGTCGAACCGCTGCACAGGCGAGTTCTCATACAGGCGCACCTCGAAGTTCACTGCCCCACCCGAAACATGGGCCGCCCGCCACTCGATGTTGAACACGCGGTTGGGCGCGTCACCGCTCACCGAGGTGAACACCCCCAGCCCCGTGCCGCTGGTGGTCAGGTCGTCCCAGTATGGGAAGATGGCATAGTCGAAGGCCACGTTGGGCAGGCAGGTGTTGGTGATCACGTTGGTGTTAGATACAAAGCCCAGCGTGCCGTTGGAACCCACGATGGCCTTGTCGAAGGCCCGGTCGTACAGGCGGAACGTGAACGGCAGGTCAACGGTGGTGGTGCAGTTGTCGCAGTGGTTGCCCGAATCGACCGTGCCCGGCACCACGGTGGCCTCGCCGGATTGGGCCACTGTGTAGTCAGCCAGACACACGGTGGGCGTGGGCGTAGGTGTGAACACGCCGGGCGTGCCGGTGGGGGCGGGGCCTGACACCTGCACACGCACCGACCGGCACACCGTGCCCGCCTGATTGGATACGCACAACACGTACCTGTGGGTGGCGGTGGGCGACAGGGTGAGTTGTCCAGAGCCGCCGAGCCCAAGGTCCACCGCCACCCCGTCCAGAGTGGCCGACCTGCCCCCCTTCACCCTCCACGATAGGGTAACGCTCTGCCCGGCGCTCACGTTGGCGGGGGTGGCGTTCAGGTCCTCGATCACAGGGGGCAGGATGAGCAGCACGCTCAGGGTGCCGGTAGCCACCTGAGTGGTGTTAGTAGCCACCAGTCTGTAGTCAACTTCGCTGGCGGTCTCCAGACCACCCAGATTGAACGGGCGGCTGTTCTGCTCGATGCGCACCCGATCGGCGGCGGCCACATCCCAGTGCAGTCTGGGGTTGAGGGCCGCCGCGCCCGTCGCCTCGTCCTGCTCACCACGCAGCACCAGTGTGAACCGCCGAATTAGGATGCCCCCCACACCCCCGTTGGCTGCGCCGGCTTGCGCGAGCGCTGTCTGCGTGGCGCTGACCCCGGCAGCGTGCTCTGCTATGGCCGTGAGAGTAGCGGCGGCCTGCGCGGCCTGAGTCTGCGCGGCGGAGGCCGCCGCCGTCTGCGTGGCGCTGTTGGCGCCACCCTGAACCTGCATGGTGGCCGCTGCGGCTGTGAGCGTGGCACGCGCTGCCGCTTCAGGTGAGAGGGGTTGGGGACGGAACAACACGAACAACAGCAGGGCCAGTATGAGCAGGGGCAGGGCTACGACCAGCGCACGCCGCAGCGCCACAGGCATGGCCGCAAACGCGCCAAATATGGCCGGGTAGACCAACTCGCCGCCCGCCGTTCGGGCCTCGCGCGGCTCCCACTCCACGCCGGGTGGGTGGGTGCCCACCTGAAACGGAAACGGCCTGTCTTTGCCCCAC
>DAOTTC010000024.1:0-4635 GCA_034437815.1 Chloroflexia bacterium
CTCAGCGCGAAGGGCTGAGGGACACCCCCCGCCGCATCGCCGACATGTACGAGGAGATATTCGCCGGCCTGAAGATAGACCCGGCCAACTATCTGGCCGTGGGCTTCGAAGAGCGCCACAAAGAGATGATAGTGCTGCGCGACATCCCCTTCCAGAGCATGTGCGAACATCACCTCTTGCCGTTCGTGGGCAGGGCGCACGTGGGCTACATACCGGCGGGGCGCATCGTGGGCCTGTCCAAGCTGGCGAGGGTGGTGGACACCTTCGCCCGCCGCCCCCAACTTCAGGAGCGCCTCACCAGCCAGATAGCCGACACCATCGTGGAAGCCCTCAACCCGGCGGGCGTGGGCGTGGTCATCGAAGCCGAGCACTACTGCATGATTATGCGCGGTGTGAAAAAGCCCGGCAGTGTGATGGTCACCTCGGCCATGCGCGGCCTGTTCAAAAATAACCCCCCCACCCGCGCCGAGTTTCTGGACTTCATCCGCGACTTCAGGCGATAAGGTAACGGCAACGCCAGCATCAACCAGAGGCCTTGCAGGTCGGGGTATCCGGGCGTGAGGAAAAGGGTGGATGTGAGCAATATAACACGGAGCGGGGACGTTTCACCTGCATCCCTGCTCCCAACCTACCACTCTGTTATTTGCCGGCGAGACGTCCCCACAAACTGGCACCAGCGGTTTTCTGGCAGGAGGTCAGGGTTATGATGTCGGGCAGATATGGGGCACACAGGCACGGGCCTGCCATCGGCGAGCGGCAATAGCACAGCAGGAGCAGTGCTAAGGGCAAGGGCAACGACAATGGGAACAGTCGGGCAAGACGCACACAACACAAATAGCTACAACGCCCGCGTGGTGGGCACTGACCCACCCACCATCAGGACCGAGTTGGAGCGCATCGGCGCCGAGGCCGCAGGCAGGGAGATAATGCTCAACAAGGCCCGCTTCCTTGCCGTGCGGCTGGACGGCGTGCCGTGCGTGGCCGCCAACGTGCTCAAACAGGAGATGCTGGCAAGGGGCGGAGACTGCGCTGTGCACCGCGACTGCGTGACGCTGGAGCGCGACACCACGCCCGTGCTCCTGCTGGGCACGCTGGCCCAGTTCGACGACCTCATCAGCAAGCTGGCACAGCAGGGGTTCGGCCTGCCAGAGGTGGGTAGGCAGATAGCCGACCTGCTGGCCGACCTGCACAGGCCGCGCGGGCCGTTGCAGTTGGGCCCGTATACCCTGCCCGTGGGCGAGCGCACTCTCGTCATGGGCATCATCAACATGACGCCCGACTCGTTTTCGGGCGATGCGTTGGGCGACGACGTGGAGGCGGCGGTGGCTCAAGCGTGGCGCATGAAAGAGGAGGGCGCGGACATTGTGGACGTGGGCGGCATGAGCACCCGCCCCGGCTCGGACCCCGTGCCGGTGGAAGAGGAAATGCGCCGGGTCCTGCCGGTCATCGAGCGGCTGGCCGGGCCGCAGGGTGTGGGCCTGCCCATCTCGGTAGACACTTACCGGGCCGAGGTGGCGCGGGCCGCCCTTGATGCGGGCGCGCTCATCATCAACGACATCACCGGCCTGCACCACGACCCCGCCCTTGCAGAGTTGGCCGCACGGTATGGAGCCGGGCTAGTGCTCATGCACATCAAGGGCACGCCCAAAACCATGCAGCAGAACCCGCACTACGACGACCTGCTGGGCGAGGTCATGGCCTACCTGCGCGAAGGGGTTGACAGAGCCGTGTCCTGTGGGGTAAACAAAGAGCGTATCTGGGTGGACCCCGGCATCGGCTTCGGCAAGACCCTTGAGCACAATCTGGAGCTTCTGCGCCGGCTGGGCGAACTGCGCTCGCTGGGGTGCGCCATTCTGGTGGGCACATCGCGCAAGAGCTTCATCGGGCGTGTGCTGGCCCCGCTCAGAGGCGGCGAACTGCCACCGCCCTCCGAGCGCGTGGTGGGCACCGGTGCCACCCTTGCCGTGAGCATAGCGCACGGGGCCAACATCGTGCGCGTGCACGATGTGGCTCACGCCATGCAGGTGGTGCGCGTGGCCGACGCCATCGTGCGCGGCACGTAGACACGTAAGACGCGTAAGACATGTAAGAACCATAGCAACAGAGACATAGAGAGCACAGAAGGCACAGGATTAAGTGCGGGGGTGCTTCGGTTCCCTTCAATATTCCAATTATTAGGTCTTATTAGGTCGAGCCTTCGGGGTGAATTATGGCAGGCAAGCAAGAGCATATAGTATACCTGAGCATCGGCTCCAACGTGAGCAACGTGTTCGGGGACAGGGAAGCGCAGGTGGAGATGGCCATCGAGGCCATTGGCCGCCTGCCGGGCACGCGCATGCTCCGCCGCTCCCCTATGTACGAGACCAAGCCATGGGGCTATGTGGATCAGCCAGACTTCCTGAATCTGGTGCTGGAGATAAGCACTACACTACCGCCGCACACCCTGCTGCGCCACCTCAAACACATAGAAAAAGAACAGGGTCGGCAAGAGAGCGACATCAGGTGGGGACCCCGCCCCATAGATCTGGATATACTGCTGTACGGCAACCGGCAACTGAGGACGGCCAGCCTGACCGTGCCCCACCCGCGCATGTGGGAGAGGTTGTTTGTGCTCAGGCCGCTGGCCGACCTTCGACCCGACCTGAGGGCACCCGATGGCACATCCATCGCAGACCTGCTGAAGCAGGAGCGCATCGCCACTCAGGGCATCAAGCCCTACGAGCAGAGCCTCGATGATCTCTAACCGTCATCATCGGTTATATCAGCACCAAATCCACCACAGGCACGCGCATAGAGGACGGGTATGAGCGGTGGGGCATCGAGGAGGTGGGTGGTATGGGCGTGTCAGCCGGGCTTATGGGAAGGCAGTAGAATCGCTCAGCAAGGATGAAACACACCATCACCGAAGGAATAATCGTATCGCTGATCTTGCTGTTGGCGGCGCTTGTGGGTGCCGGCACGGTGGGGGGCATTGTGCATGCCCAGACATCAGGTTCAGGTTCAGGTTGGGGTTCGAACAGCGCTCAGCAGGGCACCCTGCCCCCCGGCACGGTGGCGCTGGCCCCTGATCCTGACGGCCCATCAACCCTGTACGCGTTGAATGCCGACGGCATATCGCGCAGCACCGACGGCGGGGCTACTTGGTCCTTGTGCGCCAGAGGGGCACGATTCATGCGCGTGGTGTCGCCCCCACCGGGGCAAGGCGGCAGGGGTATGATGTACGCGGCGCTTGTCGACGGCCTGCGCATGAGCGACGACGGCTGTCGTACTTGGAAAGACGTACCTGCTCAGGGCATATTGCCTTCCGGGGCCGCCGTGCGGTGGCTGACCCCCTATCCCAACAACCCTATGGTGCTGTACGCCGGCATGGGTGGGCTGGGAGGGCTGTACCGCTCCACCGACGCAGGCGCAAGCTGGCATGGCGCATCGCAGGGCCTGCCCCCCGGCGCATGGGCCACCGCCCTCACCGCCCACCCCGACTACCCAGAGCAGGTGCTGGTGGGCCTACGCTATGCCACCCATGATCACCCACCCGCCTATGTGTACAGGTCCACGGATGGGGGTCTGAGCTGGCGCTCATCTTCTCTGGGCATCAGAATACTGCCCAACAACGGCGGACACATCACCGGCTTCGCGTGGAGCGGGCGCACGCTGTTCGCGGCCACCGCCTCGGACGGGCTATACCGCTCCACCGATGGTGGGCAGAGCTGGCAGGCCGCTACCATGCCGCGCCGCACGCTCCTGCCGCCCAGAGTGGCCCTGCCCGGCGCGCCCCCGGCCACGCCCCTGCCCCTCGGCATAAATAGTCTGGTGGGCACTTGGGAAGGGGCACTGTTCATCAGCACCCCCGAAGGCGCCTTTCAGTCGCTGGACGGGGGTAACAGCTGGCAGAGCTTCGGGCCGGAGGCGCTCAGGGGCAAGCCCACCATGCTAGCGCTGGACCCCAACACCGGACGCGCGCTTGTGGCAGGCCGGCAAGGGGTGTGGGCCTACAGCATACAGTCGGGCCTTGTGCGCCTGCCAACTCCCACTGCGCCTGCGGTAGCCGAGGTGCCCCCATCGCCACCGCCACCACCCTCGCCGCCACCCCCGCCGCCAACCAGCACTCCCACTCCGGCCCCCGCCACACCGACCCCGGTGCCCCAACCTACGCCTACCATAGCAATCGCACAGGGGCCACTGCCTACCGACCGCGCCCAGCCCCTCGACCCCTCCATCGCCGATTACTTTCAGGAGACCGGCCATAACATCAAGTACGGTTTCCGCGCCTTCTGGCGTGAAAACGGCGGGCTGGCCCGCTTCGGTTACCCGCTCACCGAAGAGTTCGTGGAGAACGGCATAACCGTGCAGTACTTCGAGCGCGCCCGCTTCGAGTACCGCGATGGCAGAGTGACGCTGGGGCGCATCGGCGCCGAGCTGATAGAGGGCCAGTTCTTCCGGCAGGTGCCCTTCTTCGTGAGCACCGACACCAACGTATACTTCGGCCCCACCAGACACTCGGTCAGCGGACCGTTCCTCGAATACTGGCGGGAGCTGGGCGGGCTGGAAGGGCTGGGCTACCCGCTCAGCGAGTCGTTCAAAGAGCAGGGCAGTGAGTACCAGTGGTTCGAGCGCGGCAGGCTGGAATGGCACCCG
>DAOTTC010000025.1:0-8263 GCA_034437815.1 Chloroflexia bacterium
GGGCACGCGGGTGTGGCATCAGGCGCAGGTGCGCGAAGGCGCGGTGCTGGGCCGCAACTGCATTGTGGGCAAGGGCGTGTACGTGGACTTCGACGTACACATCGGCGATAATGTGAAGATACAGAACTATGCGTGTGTGTACCACGGCACAACGCTGGAAGACGGCGTGTTCGTCGGCCCGCATGCCGTGTTTACCAACGACAGACTGCCCCGTGCCATCAACCCCGACGGCAGCCTCAAGGGCGACGCCGACTGGCAGGTGGGGCGCATTCTGGTCAGACAGGGCGCCTCCATCGGCGCGGGGGCGGTGATCGTGGCAGGCGTGACCATCGGGCGCTTCGCCATGGTGGGCGCGGGCGCGGTGGTCACAAAGCACGTGCCCGACTACGGGCTGGTGTACGGCAGTCCGGCTCGCCTGATGGGCTACGTGTGCCCCTGCGGCCACCGACTGCAAAACGCCGGCCCCAACCTGTGGCGCTGTACCGGGTGCGGTAGAGAACTCACCTTTGTCGGAGAGACCCCATCATGATACCCATAGCCCGCCCGCTGATAGGCGAAGAAGAGAAGGCCGCGGTGCTTGCCGTGCTCGAATCGGGCCAGCTGGCTCAGGGTAAGGTGGTGGCCGAGTTTGAAGAGGCGTTCGCGGCCTACTGCGGCGTGCGACACGCCATCGCCACCTCCAACGGCACCACAGCCCTGCACGTGGCCCTGCTGGCGCACGGCATCGGGCCGGGAGACGAGGTGATAACCAGCCCGTTCACCTTCATCGCCTCGGCCAACTCCATCTTGTACGTGGGGGCGCGGCCCGTGTTCGTGGACATTGACCCCGTCAGCTTCAACATCAACCCGGACCTCATCGAATCGGCCATCACCACGCGCACTCGCGCCATCATGCCGGTGCACCTGTTTGGCAACCCCGCGCACATGGCGCACATCTGCCAGATAGCCGACCGCTACGGCCTGATCGTGATAGAGGACGCCGCGCAGGCGCACGGGGCCGAGGAAGGCGGCAGGCGTGCGGGCAGTTTCGGCACGGGCTGTTTCTCGTTCTACCCCACCAAGAACATCACCACCGGCGAAGGGGGCATGATCACCACCAACGACGACCGCGTGGCCGAACGTGCCCGCCTGATTCGCTCGCACGGCATGCGCCGCCGCTACTATCACGAGATGCTGGGTTATAATTTCCGCATGACCGATATCCACGCGGCCATCGGGCTGGCCCAACTGCCCAAGCTGGAGGACTTCAACCGCAGGCGCATCGCCAACGCGGCCTACCTGAGCGAGCGCCTGCCCGCACACCGTGTGCAGGTGCCCACCGTGCGGCCCGGCACCCGCCACGTGTTCCATCAGTACACCGTGCGCGTGCTGGCCCCGCTGGATCGCGACGAACTGCGCGACCGGCTGGCCTCCGCAGGCGTGGGCAGTGAGGTGTACTATCCGGTGCCCGTGCACAAACAGCAGGTGTACGCTGAACTGGGCTACGGCGACCAAAGCTTCCCGCAGGCCGAACGCGCCGCCCGCGAAGTGCTCTCCTTGCCGGTGCACCCGGCCCTCACGCAGGACGAGCTGGACGCCATCGCCTCGGCGGTGCGCAACAGCATCGGGCAAGCCGGGTAGGTAATGCCTGTGTGGAGGTGCCCCCACACCCCCGTCATGGGAGGACCCCTAACGGGGGATCGGGTGGGGTGGAGGCTGCCAGTATCTCTGTGGCCTGAGCGGTATCTGCGGCCATTTGCTTTACCAGCGAGGTTATGCTCTCGAATTTGATCTGAGGGCGTATGAAGCTGACGAAATGGGCCTGAATGGTCTGGCCGTAAAGGTCGGCGTCGTAGTCCACGATATACACCTCGACCAGACGGACGTCGTCCTCAAATGTGGGGCGGGTGCCCACGCTGGTCACAGAGGGGAGGACCTCGCCGGTGGAGGGTCGGACGGCCCATGTCGCGTACACCCCGTCGGCGGGCAGGGCGAGGTTGTACGCGGTCGCCAGATTGGCGGTGGGGTATCCCAGTTCTCGCCCCCGTTTGGAGCCGGGGACCACGGTGCCGGGCACGATGTGATAGTGCCCGAGCAGGCGGGCCGCCACATGCACATCCCCGGCCATGATGGCCTGCCGGATGCGCGTGCTGCTCACAGGTTGGCCGTCTACCTGTACCAGCGGCAGCGTGTGCACGCTGAAGCCCATTTCGGACCCGATCTCGGCAAGGGCCTGCAAATTGCCCGTGCGGTGGTGGCCCAACGCGAACCCTTCCCCCTCCCACAGTTCCACGAAGGGCAGGGTGTGGCGCACCCACGCTATGAAGTCGCGGGCCGACATGAGCGACACCTCTCTGGTGAAGCGCACTACCACCGTCTGGTCGAGGCCCGTTTTGGCCAGCAGTTCCAGTTTGGTGGGCAGGTGCGTAAGGTAGACCACCGGCTGGTCGGGCCTCAGCACCTCTCTTGGCAAAGGGTCGAAAGTCATGGCCACCGCGGCCACGCCCTGCCGTCGTGCGCTGTCCACCACGTTGGCGATCAGGCGCCGGTGCCCCAGATGCACCCCATCGAATGTGCCTATAGTGAGCACGGCGGGCGTAGGGGTGCGCTGTGTGAGGTCGGTGATGATTTGCATCTGGACTGGACTAGATTCGATTGATTAGGTCTCCGATCTTGGGTAGGAGCCGTCAGGCGGGCGGGGGCTGAGGGCCGAACACCTTCTTCGGTTGCCAGACCTGCCTCTCATGGTCCCAGTACAGTATAGCCGATAATACTCCTTCAGGTGTGCTTGCGGCAATGGGGGTGGGCGCCGGGTCTTTTGGTGGCGGCAACTTAAGGGGCCTGCCCAAACTGACATCATGGGCCTGTTCGGGCGTGAGGGTGACGGCGGGCCAACCCCGCAAGCTCAAGATGTATTGCGGAGGGTGCAGCATCTCCTGCCAAGTGCCCTGCTGAAAAGCGGCTTCGAGGTCTTGCAGGGTGACAGCATCCTCGATGGTAAAGGGGCCGTGGCGGGTGCGGGTCAACTCGCTCAAATAAGCTCCTGTGCCCAGCGCTTGCCCCAGATCGTGGGCCAGCGTGCGTATGTAAGTGCCTTTGCTACACTCTACGTATATGCGCAACATAGGCGGCCTGTAGGCTTCCAACCGGATGTCGTTGATGATAACCCGGCGGGGCTTGCGCTCGACCTCCACCCCGGCACGGGCGAATTCGTACAGCTGCTTACCACCCACCCTGACAGCGGAGTACATGGGCGGGAGTTGCTCGACCTCACCGGTGAACTTTCGCAGGGCGTGCCGCACTTCCTCAAGCGATGGCATAACCGCATTGGCCACCGGGGTGATGGTGCCTTCGCGGTCATACGTATCTGAAGTCGCCCCGAGCACCAGCGTAGCGCGATATGCCTTGTCGGCGTCGGCCAGATATTCTACCAGACGGGTGGCCCTGCCCACCACCACCGGAAGCACACCCGTGGCCATGGGGTCCAGCGTGCCCGCATGGCCCACGCGAACCTGCCTTCCGGGTCGGGGGCTTTGGGTCCGCTCGCCCGCTTCCCCTGCATGCACACTCAGCCCCCTCAGCAGACGGCGCACCCGCGCCACCACGTCGTGGGAGGTCATGCCGGTGGGCTTATTGATGTTGAATATACCGTCTATTTCTATCATTCCACCTCGTGTTCGGTGTTAGCGGCGATCATGGACTGCCGGGCGATGCTTGCCTGAGTGGAGGGCCCGCCTGCATCATGGCCGGCCCCTACGTGCTGCGCGAGCGGCAGCTTCACCGTGAAGGCCGTGCCCACGCCCTCTCTGCTCGATACGCTGATGCTACCGCCGTGCTCCTCGACCGCCTGTAGCACGCTTGCCAACCCTATGCCCGTACCCCCTATTCGACCCGGCACATTGTTGGCCCGCCGAAACCAATCGAATATATAGGGCATGTCGGCATCGGGTATGCCTATGCCCTGATCCCGCACCACAATCACAGCGCACGCACCGCCGCTCTGACCGCCATGTCGGTCGTCAGGCTCTTCATGCACGTCGCAATTTGCCTCCAGACCTATTCCCACCACGATCTCCCCACCGCCGGGACTGTACTTGATGGCATTGGACAGGAGGTTGTCCAGCACGCGCTCCAGCCGGATGGGGTCCCACAGCCCGAACAGTTCGGGGACCGAACACTCCAGCCTGATATGCAGTGAGGACCTGCCGGCTGCGATGGTCTGGCTGTGGTACTCCACGATTCGCCTTGCCAGTGCCACCAGATCGGTGCGTTGGCGGTGCAGTTCGAGCGGCTGGCCCGCCTGTAACTGCGCGAAATCCAACAACTCGTTGATCAGCCGGTCCATCTTGCCCGCCGCCACGTCAATGCGCATCAGCCCGGCCTGCAAGCGGTCGGCCTCTTCTTTGTTCGACGGGGTGCCGAGCCGCCGCAGCATCGGCACCGTGGCTTTGATGACCGACAGGGGGTTGCGCAGGTCGTGCGACACCACCGACAGCATCACCTCGCGGGCGCGGGCCAGCTCCTCGGCGTGGGTACGGGCCTGCTGTTCCAACACCAGCAGACGGGCGACGTCCTGCTCGGCACGCCGGCGCTCGGCTATCTCCTTCTCCAGTTCCTCGTTGGCCGCCTGAAGCTGGGCCGTGCGCTCTTCGACACGCTGTTCCAGCGTCTCGGTGAGCCGCATGATCTCCTCGGTGGCGCGCTTGTGCTCGGTTATATCCCGCACCACGCACACCGTGGCTACCGGCTCGCCAAGCCGGTCAACCATCACCGAAGCCGATATGCTCAAGATGCGCAGGCTCCCGTCTCTGGCGCGGTACGCCACCTCGTAGTCGCGCACCCTGCCGAGGGCCAGTAGCGCTTGGAAGCGCCCATTCAGATGCACCCCCTCAAGCACCTGATCCACCGTCCTGCCCAGCAGGTGCGCCTTCTCATATCCGAACAGCTCATAGGCTTCCCTGTTCGCCAGTTGGATGACCCCGTCGCGGTCCAGCACCAACAAGGCGTCGGTCATGGTGTCTATTATCTCTCTGGCGGCGAAAGCGGGCGTGATGTCCACCAGCCTGTAGACCCAGATGGCACGGGCGGCCACCACCACAAAGCCCAGTATGGGCAGATAGCCGAATGGATACAGCGGTATGCCATATGTGGCGACGAAATCCACCACGCCGATGTAGCCGATGCTGAAGGCCAGCATCAACCACTGGATGCGCTTTTTGCGACGGCCCTCAGGCGCGGCCCGGTACTGGCTCAGATAATGCCTCATACTGGCCAGCAGTAAGGAGATGAAGAACAGGATGAAGGGTGCCCCTAGCCACCCGTAGGAAGTATAGAATCCCCACCAGTAGCGCTCCATCCCGCTCACCAACCAGTCGGTGGCGATGGCGGCTATGGCGAACAACCCGGACAGCGCCCACCCGGCCAGTGCCACCGGCTTGTAGCGCTCGAATATACGTAGAACTACCACGGTGAACTGGTAGGTGGCCGGGGCGATGAAAGGCACGCCCAGATAGGCGGCCTTTGCCCACCACAGGGCCACCGACTCGTTGGCCGCCGAGTAGACCATCGAGAAACAAAACAGCCAGATGCTGACGGTCAGCGACACGAGCAGGAACGCTGTGCTCACGGTGGATATGCGCTCGCGCATGAGCACAAATACACCGAGCAACAGTATAGCGGCCATGGCCACAAGTGTGGGTATGGAGTAGACGCTGAAATGGTAGTTGCTTGGGTCCAGCACTGTGATGACCAATCCGGTTCCCCTTCCTTAGCTAAGCACTGCTCACTGCATATGCATGATTGCTCTGGACTTCTATACGTTATACTGTGCCTATGCCGGTGTCGTTGGTCCGTTGCTGATGGCTTTGAAGGACCTCATGTTTCGTCAAACCAGCACCATTGGTTAATAGCTCGGATGCGCCACGCCACAGCTTCGGTTACCGAGCGCCTGTGGTTGGCCGAGGGAAGAAGGGCACCGGGGACTTGTGTACCCCCGCACCCAGAGGGTACCCGCTGGCAAGGGTGCTCCCCTGCACCCCGCCATTCATGCCTTTGCTCAGCGTAGTAGGACCTCGACGTGCATTCATTTTACAGGAAATGGTGACACCCCCCAAAATGTCCCAAAACGTCGCAGGGACCGTGATGTCGCAGGCAGGCCCCGCCGGACCGATGGGCATTTTGGATTGGAGGCAGGGGCAGGTTATATCGAGCTACCAGAGCCTCATCTGCCGGCACGTATCTTGAAGCTATGCGCTATACCGGTAGGGCTTTGGGTTATAATAACCAACGAACCCCCAGACACATATGCTGTCGGACGAGGCCAAACGCAATACCTTAGGCATCAGGGCCTGCGCTCAGCACACGGGCGTAGCGCCGCGCCGATACCAATGCCACAGGAGCAGGGCCGAGCTACAGCCTGAAGTATGGTGGTTTCTCACGCCACAAAGGAGCGGCACCGATGACAACGGCAACAACCACTCTCTCATCTGAAGTCATCGACTCGATAGTGGGCGGCTACAACAGCGACCCGTTTGCGGTGCTCGGCCCCCACCGCGTGGAGGTGAGGGGCAAACCCCATATAGCCGTGCGGGCTTTCCTGCCGTGGGCCGCAGGCGTGCAGGTGGTCAGGCAGGACGGCAGTGACAGTGGCAGCGGTAGTGGCAGTGGCGCTGTGTACGACATGGCCCGCGTGCACCCCGACGGCCTGTTTGAGGCGCTCATCCCCGGCAGTGAGGGGTTTGTCTACCGCCTGCGGGCCACCAACTACGCAGGCGGTACGGTGGAGTTGTACGACCCATATTCATTTGGGCCGGTGCTCACCGACTTCGACCTGCACCTGATCGGCGAAGGCACCCACTACCGCACTTATGAGAAGCTGGGCGCGCACATCCGCGAGATAGGCGGGGTGCGCGGCGTGCACTTCGCGGTGTGGGCGCCCAATGCCCTGCGCGTCAGCGTCATCGGCAACTTCAACAACTGGGATGGGCGCGTGCACCCCATGCGCCTGCACCCCGGTGTGGGCGTGTGGGAGATTTTCATCCCCGGTTTGGGCGAGGGCGAGCTATACAAGTACGAGATCAAGTCGCGCTACCGGGGTTACATGGTGCATAAGGCCGACCCCTATGGCTTCTATGCCGAGGTGCGCCCCAGCACCGCCTCTATCGTGTACAACCTCGAAGGCTATGAATGGGGCGATCAGGAATGGATGAGCGTCCGGCGTCAGCGCCAGCGCCTCGATGCACCCATTTCCATCTACGAGGTGCACCTTGGCTCGTGGCGGCGCGTGCCGCAAGAGGGCAACCGCTACCTGACCTACCGCGAGTTGGCCGACCAACTGGTGGACTACGTGAAGCAGATGGGCTTCACCCACATCGAGCTGCTGCCCATATCCGAGCACCCCTACGACGGCTCGTGGGGCTACCAGACGGTGGGCTATTACGCGCCCACCAGCCGCTTCGGCACACCCAAGGACTTCATGTATTTCGTGGACCGCTGTCACCAGAACGGCATAGGCGTGTTCATAGACTGGGTGCCCGCCCACTTCCCCAAAGATATCCACGGCCTCAACTACTTCGATGGCACCCACCTGTATGAGCACGCCGACCCCCGCAAAGGCGAGCACCCCGACTGGGGCACGCTGGTGTTCAACTTCGGGCGCAACGAGGTGCGCAACTTCCTGCTGTCCAACGCCCTGTTCTGGCTCGACAAGTACCACATTGATGGCCTGCGCGTGGATGCGGTGGCCTCTATGCTGTATCTGGATTACTCGCGCGAGCCGGGGGCGTGGGTGCCCAACATCTACGGAGGCAAAGAGAATCTGGAGGCCATAGACTTCCTCAGGCGCTTCAACGAGCTGGTGCACCTTGAATATCCCGATGTGCTGACCATGGCCGAGGAGTCCACCGCGTGGCCGGGGGTGACCCGCCCCACCTTTCTGGGCGGGTTGGGCTTTGACCTGAAATGGAACATGGGCTGGATGCACGACACCCTCGAATATTTCTCCAAAGACCCTATATACCGGCGTTACCACCACAACACCATCACCTTCTCCATGCTGTACGCCTTCAGCGAGCAGTTCCTCCTGCCCCTGTCGCACGACGAGGTGGTGCATGGCAAAGGCTCGCTGATCAACAAGATGCCCGGGGACGGCTGGCAGCAGTTCGCCAACCTGCGCTCTCTGTTCGGCTATATGTACACCCACCCCGGCAAGAAATTGCTGTTCATGGGGGGCGAGTTCGGCCAGCGCCGCGAGTGGGACTATTCCACCAGCCTCGACTGGCACGAA
>DAOTTC010000026.1:0-34923 GCA_034437815.1 Chloroflexia bacterium
CCCACCCGTCTTCTCCCCCCAATGGGGGTGCAGGGGCACTCCCCTGCCGGGGGCGTGGGGGTGTCCCCCACCCGTCTTCTCCCCCAAATGAGGGTGCAGGGGGCCTCCCCTGCCGGGGGCGTGGGGGTGTCCCTCAGTCCCCCACCTTCCCCTGAGCCTCACACCCCTCCTGCATTGCACTTCGTGTGCAATGCAAGAGCCATTAAGCGCTATTTCTATGACTGCCCGCAGGCGTCAGAAGGCACCGGATTGTTGATGAAGTGCATACCCAGTATTAGGGGCAAATTACCACTTTGAGTGCTTGATTTTCGATCGGTCCTCGGTTATGATTATTGGCACGGATTGCCACGTCCTTATTTGTGGGAAGGTCTCATTTGGTCTCTCTATCCACAACCAGACATATCCTCTCTGCCTCCACCGGCCCCTCCGGCCTATCCGATCTTGTGGAGCGTCTGCGCTGGGTAATCGGCATACGGTGGACGCTCGTGCTTGCGCTCCTTCTGGTGGCCCTGATCGGCATCACAAGCCAGTCGTTCCCCGCAGACACCATTTACGCTCATCTGGGGCTGGGGCTTTTGGTGGCCGCGTACAATCTGTTCTACCTCTACATCACGAAACAGCCAATCTTCAGCAACAGGACCCTTGCATCTGTGGTGCGCTTCGCCCAGATACCCATTGACCTGATGGTGTTTACCGCCATCATCCACTTCTCCGGCGGGGTCAAGGGGCCTGTATTCGTGCTGTATTTCCTCTACATCTTCGTGGGCCTCGCCATTTTGCCGCCGACCGGCGCTTACTTGGTAGCCGCTCTGGCTACCACCTTCTACACAGCGCTGGCCGTGGTAGAGGCTTACTGGCTTCCGGCACCTAACGCCCAGCCCTTCAGCCCCGGCCCGCAACTGCCCGACACATTCTTTACGTATCTGGGCTATATACTCACCGTGTCGGCCATGCTGATGATAATTGCCTACATTGCTAACTATTTCGCCAGCCTACTTACCCGTGGCGAGCGCACCATACTCCAACAGCTCAACGAGATAAACGCCCTGTACACCTTCACACGCGCTACCTCGGACACGCTCAACGCCGACGAGGTCATGGACGCTCTGGTGACCACGGCCATGCAACTGGAGGGAGCCGACGCCTGCTCCCTGCTGCTCATAAACGACAGGGGAGAGGCAGTGTTCGCGGCCACCAAAGGCTTCACCGAAGAAGAGGTCCGCGCTTATTTCAGCCGCCCCTTGCCATTGGACGACCCGTTCGTGAAGGCATCTGTGGCTAAGGGCAAAGGCATCTACGCGCCCGAAGTGGACGCCATCGGCGACCTGCGCCCCATGTTGGTGCGGCCAGATGTGATTTCGTTCTATGCGATCCCCATTTATAACGAACAGCGCCTCATCGGCACACTGAATTTGAGTTTCGAGCGGCACTACACGATGCCCATCAGCCGCTGGAACCTGTTGAGTGCCATGTGCCAGCAGGCCGCCCTTGCCATCGAACGTGCCCGACTGTTCGCCGACACCCGCCGCTCAGCCAAGGAGATGACCAGTCTGTACCACATCGGCCTCGCCACCACTTCCTCGCTGGACATCAACGAGGTGCTTCAGTTGATATACGAGCAAGTGAGCGGGGTGGTGCCCTCCGATACGTTCTACATAGCCCTGTACGACGAGCATAGCGAGGAATTGCGCTACGACCTATTCATCGAACAGGGGAAAGCATTGCCACCTTTCAAGGCACGGCTGGACAGCGCGGGCATCCCGGGCAGGGTGATAAGGAGCCGTAAGCCGCTGTTCATCCGCCACTGGAGCGAAGAGGTAGAGCAACTGCCCTTCGAGGCGAGCATGGTGGGCACGCCCACCCAATCGGCCATCAGCGTACCCCTGATAGCCAAGAACAAAATTGTGGGGGTGATGTCCGTGCAGGCAGTGCGCCCCAATGCGTTTGATGAGAACCACATGGCCCTGCTCACGGCCATCGGTAGTCAGGCGGCGCTGGCGCTGGAGAATGCACGTCTGCACGCCACAGTGAACGAGCAGGCGCAGCGCGACCCGCTCACCGGTGTATTCCACCACGGCAGCTTCATTGACAGGTTGAACGCCTCCATCGAGCACGCCAGAGCGCACCAAGAGTCGCTGGCGCTGATCATGCTGGACATAGACCGCTTCAAACAGTACAACGATACCTACGGCCATCTGGTGGGCGATGACGTGTTGCGTTCCACCGTCGAGGCCATACAGAACCACCTGAAGAGCACCGACGTGGTAGGGCGCTGGGGTGGTGAAGAGTTCGGCATCATCCTGCACAATGTGACGCGGGCGCAGGCCAGAAACGTAGCCGAGCGGATCAGGCTGACGGTCGAAACTAATGTCATGAAAGATACGCATGGCCGGCCCATTCCATCCCCCACGGTCAGTCAAGGCATCGCCATGTTCCCCGAAGATGCAACTGAAATGGAGGAGTTGATAGACAAGGCTGACTTCGCCCTCTTCCGCGCCAAGGACCTCGGTCGCAACCGCATCGCCCAGTGGATAGAGTCCAACCCTAACGACAGAAGCAGTTCCGTGCATCTGAAAGCTGTCAGCCGGTGATCCACGGTTACCCCACTTCACCTCTCCTCACCTTCAACAATCGAGAGTTGACAGGGTGTTCAACTCCCTTGGTGTCTCGGTGTCTTGTTGTCTCGGTGGTCAATCCCTGACCACTGGCAACTGGCGCCTAATACCGGGGTGCAGGAGTGCAAGGCTGCTCCCCGGTTGGCGCTGTGTTTGCGGGGTGCGGGGAAAAGCACGTATAATTAAGCATGGGCAAAGCCGACCTCCATATACATAGCTCGTTCAGCGACGGCATCGCCAGCGTCGAGCAGATTTTCGACTACGTTGAGAACTGCACCGATCTGGACATCATCGCCATCACAGACCACGACGACATCCGTGGCGCCATGGCTGCTTTGGAACTGGCCGAGCGTCGCAATTACCGCTTCAAGGTTATCCCCGGCAACGAGATCACCACTCGGCAGGGGCACCTGCTGGCGCTGTTCGTCACACAGGAATTCCCCATGCTCAGATCGCTGGAATGGACGATGGGGGCCGTGTACGAGGCGGGCGGTCTAGTCATAGCGCCCCACCCACTGTCATGGCTGACCACTTCCATACGTGAGAAACAACTTCTGGCGGCGCATGCGGGCAAATACAAGTTCCACGGCATCGAGACCTTCAACCCGGCACTCGCGGGGCGCGTGGCCCACAGGCGGGTTCGAGAGCTTAACGAAACGGTGCTCAAACTGCCGGAGTTCGGCGGCTCGGATGCCCATGCCCTTTCGATGATCGGCAAGGGATATACCCTCTTCCCCGGCTCGACAGTGCAAGACCTGCTTCAGGCGATGCAGGAGCGCACCACCGTGGCGGGCGGCACGTTCATGAGCTTGCGCGAGCATGGAGAGATCGCGGCCCCCAACCTGTGGAAGAGCATGATAGTGCACCCCACTTACAAGGTCAAAAGGGCCATCATCAAACGGTGGAATGACAGGAGCAGGTAGATGACCGGTTTGGTTGTGCCTGAACGCGCGTTGAACATCGGTCTGGTATCTCCATACGACTATGCCACGCAAGGCGGGGTTACAGAGCACATCAAGCACCTATCCGCCGAACTGCGCGCGCGGGGTGCCCGGGTGAAAATACTGGCACCGTTCTCCGGGGGACCGGAAGCGCTACCTGATGATGTGTATGCGCTTGGGGCGGTCACCCCTATTCCGGCCAACGGATCGGTGGCCCGTATATCCCTGTCGCCCGATCTGGGCCGCACGGTGAAGGCCATCCTGAGGGCCGAGCGCTTCGATATAATCCACCTCCACGAGCCTCTGATCCCCGCACTGCCGTGGTCGGTGCTGAGGGCATCCACCACCGTGAACATCGGCACGTTCCATGCGTTCGGCGACTCGGCGGCTGTGTATGCCATAGGGCGAATCTTCCTGCGCCGGTTATTCGACCGTCTGCACGGACGCATCGCGGTGTCGCGCTCGGCTCTCGAATACGTCTCTCAGTACTTTGAGGGTGACTACGAAATCATACCTAATGGAGTGGACGTGCGGCGCTTCAGCGCAAAGGTAGAGCCGGTGCGCTGGATGCGCGACGGGCGCCCCACAGTGCTGTTCGTGGGGCGGTTCAATGAGCCTCGCAAGGGACTCCGCTGGCTCTTACAGGCCTTGCCGCTGGTCCAACCCTATTTCCCAGACCTGCGGCTGGTGGTCGCCGGTAGCGGAGACCCTGAGGAGATGGAGCCGTGGCTGCCACTGCGCGACTACTCCCGCCCAGATAGAGTGGTGTATCGCTCTGCCGGTTCTACGCTGGAGGTGGAGTTCGTGGGCTTCGTGCCTGCGGAGCAGTTGCCGGCCTATTACCAGTCCGCCGATGTGTATTGCGCGCCCTCTACGGGCGGGGAGAGTTTCGGCATAGTGCTGCTGGAAGCCATGGCCGCAGGCACGCCGGTGCTGGCCAGCCGCATCCCCGGTTATGCAGACGTGTTGACGCACGGGCGAGAGGGCTTTCTGGCCGAACCCAGAGACCCGGCCTCAATCGCGGTGGGGCTGGTTCGACTGTTGAGCGATGCGGAACTGCGTGTGCGCATGGGCGAAGCGGGCAGGCGCACGGCGCGCCAGTATGACTGGCCCCTCATTACCGGACGGGTGCTCGATTATTACGAGCAGGTGCGCGCTCGTGTGCTGAACGAGAGCAGGCAGCCCATCCGGATGCACGCCTAAGAGGGTGCAGGGGCACTCCCCCTGCCGGGGCTTGGGGTGTCCCCACTTCCCCATCTCAATCCCAACAGCGCCCGCAACAGGGCAAACAGGGCCAGACCCACCACAAGCACAGGCACAACCGTGTCCCACTCTGGCTGCATGCCCATGTCGGCCAGAGTGGGGCGCGCCACCGGTTCGCGGGTGGCGGTGAGCAGAAACCGCCAGTGGGCCACTATCTGGGACCACCACGGCGTGAACAGCATGTGCCATTCTTCCTCAGTGCCCGCGCGCAACACGTTATGCAGGTGGAAGTAGTAGGCCATATCCACCAGCGTGCCCGCTATGGTCACCAGAAAACCCAGCGCACCGAGCGCCCACCACGCCGCGCGCGTTCTGGTGCCCGGTTGCAGTGCGCCCAGCGGCCACAGCAAAAATGGCACGAACGGCAGGATGAAGCGCGGCCCCCACGCTATGTTTCCCTCCCATGACGACCACAATGCGTGGAACACCAACACTACCACCCCTTGGACGGCTATCCACAACACCTCGGCTCGCATCTGAGGGTGGCGCAGCCGCCACATGGCAAACAGGCCGAGTGGGGCAAGGATTACCGGTGGGGCAAAGTAGATAATGCCCTTGCCGGGACTGAACAGCAACCCGTACAGGCCCACGTGCAACGGGGTGGTAAAGCCTTCCTTTTCGTAGCCGGTGATCAATGGGCTGCCGTAGCGCATGGCATTGAATACGGCGGCCAAGAACAGCCACGGAGCCAACCCAAGCGCGAACAACCCCAGACCGCTCGCCACGCGCCGTGAGATGGGCGCTCGCAGCGCATCGCCCAGCTTAGGGAGTGGTCGCCCGTTTTGGCGTGCTTGCGCCCACACCAGATAGAGGGCCGTAGCGGGCAAGTAGATCATGTTGGCGGGTTTGACCAGCACGGCAAACCCCAGCAAGGCCCCGGCAATCAACACGCTGAGTGGACCCGGCCTGCCCCCCACCCGTTCCGCATCTCCTCTACCTGCGGTGGCGATAGGGATGGAGTGACCGGCCCACAACAACATCAGCGCGGCAAGCACCAACAGTCCGGCCAGTGGTTCGGAGAAGGCCAAACGGGCGTATGGGATGGCAGGAGTCGCCAGCAGAAAGCTGCCGGTGATGGCAAGGGCCATGCCGTTGCCGTAGCGCCTGCTTGCCCCCCAAAAGAGCACCAGCGCGGTGGCCGGCATCACGAACTGGTTGAGCAGGGCCGCGCAAAAGCGCGTGAGTTGGTCCACGTTTGCGTTGGTCAGGTTGGCCCAGAGCAAGCCGAGCAGATACAGCGGTATGTACACGAGAGACTGGCCGAGGCCGAAGTGCGTCCACAGGTGGTCCTTGTGCGTCCACGGCACGTGGTCTTCGACCATACCCACCGCCACCTGAAACATGGCCTCGGCGTCCCCTGTGCTGAAGCGGCCCGGCGTCATCAGCACCAGTAGCGCGGCCAGCGACACAGCACCCCACATGGACGCGGTGGTGTAGCTGCCGCGGTCACCCTTGACGCCCGGTCGGTGCCACAGCACCAGCGTCCCGGCTGCGGCCATGCCCATCAAAAATATGGCGGGCGCGGCGTGGTTGAGCCACACATCGCCATAGGCCATCAACCCACCCCACAGGCCCATTACCCCGATGCCCGCCACGCACGCCACCCCCGGCCGGCACGTGCGACGGGCGGCAGCTATCACCAATGCCAGCAAGCTCGCAAATAGGCCTGCGACCGCCCATGCTATGCGGCCTCCCACGGATGGCGTGTCCACCCTCAGTCCCGACAGCGCTACGCCGAGGATGCGTGAATCGGCGGGGGGCTTCCACGCGGCGGTAGCTATTACTAAGGTGGGTGTGACCGCCCTCGAATAGCCGGTCACCGAGAGCCGCCAAATCTCACCCCCCACCTGTGTGGTGCCCTTATACACCTCCACGTCATCGAGGTAGATGTGTAACTGCCGGGGCGCAGGGGCGGCATCGAAGAGGGTAAAATGGGCCGTCAGCTCACCCGGCCCGCCCTTCGGTATGGTGATGATGGCTGTTTCCTTCGTCCAATGGTAAGGGCCAGCAGGGTGGCCCCTTTCCATTGGGAAGAAGCCCTCGCGCAGATACAGCCGTTCTTCGCGCTCGCCGATGGGCACGCGATGATGGCCCATGATCTGACCCGCCGCAAGTACGAGCAAGATGCCCACGGCCACCAACAGCCAAAAGGTGGGCGTGCTTATCACAGGCCGTAGCCATAAGGGCGCGAACTCCTGCCTGATACCTGCGGGCTGGGCGACCTGCGACACCTCACACAGGGAATCGCCGGGCGTGGTCGTGGTCATAGGCTTATTATAACTCGGTGATTACTCACACCGTAACCCCCTTTACTCCCTCCCCCTAGCCTGCAAGAGGCCGGGGGCGCAGGGGCACTCCCCTGCCGACGGACACCCTCTGGGTGCAGGGCTGTCCCCTAGTCCCTCACACTGGTGGAGGGTGCAGGGGCACTCCCCTGCCGGGGCTTGGGGTGTCCCCACTTCTCTTCCCCTCTCTTCCCCCTCCCCACAACGCATAGCCTTCCTGTGCAAAATTGGTATCAGCGAGTAATCGCCCATATGGTAACAGCCGGTGGCACGTTGCGTGTATGATATAATAGCAGGCTGAACCACAGAGGGAAAGCCGATGCGATCCTTCATCACCAAGACGCTGGGGAGCACCAGATACACCAAGAACTTATAAACAGGGGGTTAGAGAAGGGTAGCTCTGCTGTAGAGACAGGCCCGTATCCGCTTGCCATACTATGCCATGCCTTGCCTTGCCATGCCATGCATTGCCATGTGCCCTGCGCCGCAAGGCCTGATAGGCACTATCTCCAGACCACACCATACATAAGAGCAGGCAAGCACATAGTTTCCTTACCCTGATTTCCTCGGTGCCTTTGGTGTCTTGGTGTCTTGGTGTCTTGGTGCTTATACTTCTTGACTACTGACGACCGGCGACCGACGGAGGGGGGCTGTTGCTTACAAAGCTATTGCAAGCATGGGCGCGTGACTTGGCCCGGCGGGCGGCAATGATATTCGTCAAAACGCCCATCACGCCTAACATGTTGACACTGTTCGGGTTCGTGCTGAATGTGGGGGTGGCGGCGCTGCTGGTGGAAGGGCATTTGGTGGCGGGCGGGGTGATGATGATAGTGGCCGGGCTGTTCGACATGCTGGACGGGGCGCTCGCCAAAATCACCGGCCGCACAAGCGCGTTCGGCGCGTTTCTGGATTCGGTGGTGGACCGCTATTCGGAGGCCGTCATCCTGTTGGGCCTACTGCTGTATTACTACCGGCAACCGGGGGGTGAGCGGATGACCGAGGTGGTGCTTATCTATGCCACCCTGTTCGGTTCGCTGATGATCAGTTACGCACGCGCCCGCGCCGAAGGGCTTAACATCCGCAATGAGGTAGGCATCATGGCAAGACCGGAGCGCATCGTGCTGCTGGCTCTGGGGCTGCTCTTCCAGACTGTACTGTTGCTGCCTGTGCTGTGGGTGCTGGCGGTGGGTACGCAGATCACAGCCCTCCAGAGGATCATCTACGTGTGGCAGGTCACTTCAGGCAAGAAATGACCTTTGCGATGCGTGCGGTGCGTGCGGTGCAGGGGCACTCCCCTGCCGGGGGCGTGGGGGTGTCCCCCACCCGTCTTCTCCCCCCAAATGGGGGTGCAGGGGCACTCCCCTGCCGGGGCTTGGGGTGTCCCCAATTCCCCCCATCCGGTTGATAGTCTTCTTATTGCTGCTTCATGGCACTTTTGTGAAATAAAGGAGAAGGGGTTGGGGGAGGGCACAGCCCTCCCCCGGCCTTTCCCAACATCTGTATGAATAGCATATTGCACTACGGTGAATTGGCATCAGCATATGATAAGGGCGACCACAAGGGTTGCCCCTGAAGGTGGGTATATATGAGTATGAGACAGTGGCTACATGGAAAGGGCGGCCAGATCGGCTTGTACATGCGCCTGCACCAGTTCGGGGTTGAGCGAACGGTGGCGCGAGCCGGGCTCATGCTCCACTTTCAACTGCCCACATGCGGCGGCGATATCCACACCGCGCTCGATGCGCACAGTTGTGGAGATGCCTGCCTCCTCAAGCACCTTCTGGAACGCGAAAACCTGCCTGCGTGGTGTGGCCTGCATATCCGTGCCGGGCACAGGGTTCAGCGGGATGAGGTTCACATGGCACAGCATCCCCTTGAGCAAACTCGCCAGTTGCCGCGCAAGCTGTAGATTGTCGTTCACATCTTTTATGAGCACGTATTCAAAAGTGATGCGGCGGTGGGTGATGTGCACATATTCGCGGCATGCGTCCATCAGTTCTGCTACAGGATAGCGCAGGTTGATAGGCACCATCTGGCTGCGCAGCTCGTCGTTGGGCGCGTGCAGTGACACCGCCAGATTCACCGGCAGGTCCTCGCGCGCAAAGCGTCTGATCTGAGGCACTATGCCCACCGTAGATACGGTCATGCGCCGCGCACCAAGCCCCAGCCCCTGTGGCGAATTGATAGTTCGGATCGCTCTCCACAGGTTGTTGTAGTTAACCAGCGGTTCGCCCATGCCCATGAACACGATGTTGGTGACTGCGCCGATCTCGCGCGGCCCACCCGGCATATGAACGCTATCGTTGGCGTGGACGTGCCACGCGTCACGGTCATGGTCGGCGTAATCGGGGCGGTGAGCATGGCTATGGCTGCGTCGGGTGCTGCGAGGGTCCGCCTTGCCCGTGCGATGCCCACGGTCCTCAGCGGGCCTGCCCCGATAGCGCGGGCGCATGCCGTGAGATGGTGGTGGGCGGTGCGGGTGCTCCCGGAGCCACCTGTTGAACCACAGCACCTGCTCCAGAATCTCGCCCGCGGTGAGGTTGCGGGTGAAGCCCATCTGGCCCGTAGCGCAGAACGAGCAGCCCATGGCACACCCTACCTGAGAGGACACGCACACCGTGGCGCGGTCGTAGTACAGCATCAGCACCGCCTCGATGCTGGCCCCGTCGCGCATCTTCAAAAGCACTTTGCGTGTCCACCCATCCGACGATATCTTCTGGGCCACCGGTTGGGCCGAACCGATTCGCAGGTGCTCACACAGTTTACGCCGCAGGCTGATCGGCAGGTTGGTCATCTGCGAGAAATCGGTGACCAACTCTTTATAGAGCCAGTGCAGCACTTGGCGCGCGCGATAGGCGGGCTCTCCCCATCCAACGATCAGCGCAGTCAGCTTCTCGATGCCAAGGTCGTATACATCGAGCCTGCTGTCGGGGTCGGGCCGAGGCCGCAAGGTTATGCTGGCCGGGTTCATCTCGTGTGTTTTTTGCGTTATGTGCACAGGGCAGGACGTAGCGCGCGGGTTAGTCTTCGCTTCGGCTCAGGCCGGAGACCAGCATGACCCAGTACAGCAGGTTGAGTATCGAAGCAGCCAGACCGGCCACGTACGTGAAAGCGGCGGCGTTGAGCACAGCTCGTGCCTGCCCATACTCCGTGCGGTCAATCAAGCCCATGCTGGTGAGCAGTTGCATGGCGCGAGAGCTGGCGTTCAATTCGACCGGCAGGGTCAGCAGCGCAAACAGCGTGCCCAGCGCGAATGCGCCCACCCCCAGCCACGCGATGCCTGCAACCTGCAACACCAACCCTATTATCACGAGGAAGATGCCGAAGTTGGAGCCGATATTAGCGGCAGGCACCAGCGCCGAGCGCGCCCGCATCAGCGCGTAGCCCTGCGCATCTTGCAGGGCGTGGCCCGCTTCGTGCGCGGCCACGGCTATCGCCGCGATTGACGGGGTGCTGTACACCCTTGGCGATAGCCTGAGCACCTTCTGCGTGGGGTCGTAATGGTCGTCGAGGTCGAAGCTGGCCCCGCCCGATATGCCGGATACCAGTTGCCGATGGGTAGGCTCAACCGGCACGTGATACAGTCCCGCGCGGTCCAGTATCATGCGGGCGGCCTGCGCACCCGTGATCCTCTGCATGTTGGGTATCTGAGCGTTGCGCTCGAACGCGCTCCTCACCCACCACTGCGCCAGCAGCGTAAGCGCCAACGTGGGCAGCATCACGCACATTATGTAGAATGGGTCGAAAAACAGGAACATCTCTGTTGCTTCCTCCAGAAACGCACAGCCCGCAACCTATCCCTTGAGGCCGCAGTCTTTGTCTTTGTGTTCGTCATGGGACCTTGCCTCATAAATTATACGCAAAATGCCGCTCGGATGTCACACCGCAATCAGGGCCTGCCGGTGGTCAGTCGCCGGTCGTCAGATGGGGGTGCAGGGGCGCCCCCCGACGTTAAACCCCACCCCCCCCACCCCCTGACCCCTGACCTGTGGCTAACGGGCGGCGTGCAGGGGCGTGCCGAACAACTGCGCTATGGCGGTCTCTTTGATGGCTTCGGGCATGGTGGGGTGCGCGTGGATGGTGCCGGCAAGCTCTTCGGCAGTGATGCCCTGCTGTACGGCCAGCGTGCATTCGGCGATGATGTCGGTGGCGTGCGCGCCTAGTATCTGCATGCCGAGAATCACCCCGGAGCCCGGGTCGCACACCATCTTGACAAAGCCGTCCGGCTCACCGATGGCCTGAGCGCGGCCCAGCGCCGCAAAGTTGAACTTGGTGACTTTGACGGGTATGCCCCGCTCCTTTGCGGCGGCTTCGGTCATGCCCACCGAGGCTATCTCCGGTATGGTGAAGATCACATCGGGCACAGCCCCGTAGTCGGCGGCTCGATAGTGCCCGCTGATGTTGTCTACGGCCACCTCACCCTCGTAGGAGGCCACGTGTGCCAGCATGGGACCGGGCACCACGTCCCCTATGGCGTACACGCCGTCCACCGAGGTCATCATGCGCTCGTCAACCACAATGAAACCGCGCTCAGTCTGGATGCCCAGTTCGGCGGCCCCGAGGTTGAGGGTATACGGATAGCGGCCCTTGGCCCATAGCACGTTGTCGGCTGTGCGCACCTCCTCGGCTCCCGACTCGGCGTTCTTGATGGTCACCTTCAGCCCTCTGCCGTCCGACCCTTCCTCCATCTTCACCACATCTGAGCGGGTGATGATTTCGATGCCCTGACCTTTGGCGATCTGGGTGAAGCGGCGGGCCACTTCCTCGTCCACCAGCCTTAAGATGCGTGGCGAACTTACCACTACTGTGACTTTGGTGCCGTAGGCGTTGAAGATAGAGGCGAACTCCATGCCAACGATGCCCCCGCCCACGATGATGATGCTTTCGGGCAGGCGGGGGATGCGCTTCATGGTGAGGTCTTCGTCTAGGATATCGTCGGACGTGATCACCGCCGGCAGGTCGCCCCCCGGCACGTCGGTGGGCAGCATAGTGCCTGACCCGGTGGCTATGATTATGCTCTTCGCCCGCACCTCGCGCTCACCCACGCGCACACTGCGCGGCGAGGTGAGCGTGCCGTGGCCGTTTATCACCTCCACTTTACGCACCTTCATCAGGCCGTTCAAGCCGTTGACCAGCCCCTCTACCACCTTGTCCTTGCGCCTCACCGTGCTCTCCCAGTTGACGGCCACGCGGCCTTGGAGGTCGAGGCCGAACTTGTCTGGGTGGCTCATATGCAGCATCAACTCGGCGGTCTTAACCATGGCCTTGGATGGTATGCACCCGCGCAGCAGGCAAGTGCCGCCCAGCCGCCTGTCCTTTTCTATGAGGGCCACTTTCAAGCCCTTCAACCCGGCGTACAGCGCCGCCACGTAGCCCCCCGGCCCCGCGCCTATTATCGCGACATCGTATTCGGTGTTTTGGTTTTGTGGTTCGTCTGCCATCTGGCGTTTGTACCCCTCTTCAAAGTTTTTTTGCCTTTGTTGTTTTGTTCGGTCCGGTCTAGTCTGCTCTGCTCTGGCCTTCAGGGTTTTCGCCCGGTTCTATCTTGCCGAGACAGTGCGGGCCTTATGCCGGCTCCTCCACCCTGCTTACACCCGCGCCGTCCATAGCTCGCAAGCGTATTTTTGCGCCGCCAGACTGCGTGCCCGCGCTTCTTCCTGAGCAGAAAGCTCCGCAGGCTCTAGCGAGATAGCGAATTCTTGCTCGAACGCCCGATGCAAGGCCTCACACACCTCTATCGGAGCCACCATGCGCCCCAGTTCGTGCCTGAGCGAGGTCATGCGCGTGGGCAACTTGAGTGCGGCCCGTTCTCTGGCCTCTGCGCTGTCGTAAGCAAACACCGAAGTCCATGCGTCGAAATCAATGTCCAGCAAGATCGAGCCGTGCTGAAGGAGCGCGTCCCCACGCCGGGCCTGTGCACTGCCCACGAGCTTGCGCCCACCTGCGGTCAGTTCATATGCTGTGGCCGCGTCGAAGCACGCCGCCCCGTGTTCCACGTGGGTCGTGCTCTCGTCGTCGGCGCTGTGCTTCGAGCGGTTCAAGCCGGCACGTGCGATGCGGCGCACAAGCGCCATGTCCGGCTCGGCTAGGGCCACGTCTGCGCCCAGAGCGTGCAGGCCCCTCACCAGCGCCGCGCTGATTTTGCGGTACGACTCGATCACGCCGCCCGACACGCGCGGGTCTGACTGGCGGGCGATGACCGTGTAGGTCAACTCGTGCTGGTGGAGCACGGCTCGCCCCCCGGTTATCCGACGTACCAAGCCGAACCCACGCGCTTCGATGGCCGCCCTGTCTACCTCGGCGATGCGCTGGTTCACGCCCAGCGACAGGGTGGCGGGCCGCCACGTGTACAGTCGCACCACCGGCCTACCGCCCTGAACGACCGATTCAAGCAGCGCTTCATCCAGCGCCATTTGGCAGTGGCCGGGCAGGTCGAACTCGATCATCAGCCGCCACCGGTCGGTGCTCAGGGTTGGCCCATATTGGGTGAGGTTAGATGCGGCCGTAAGAGCCATTTATATTTCTCGCAATCTCTGACTTATAACCAATAGTGTGGTGCCGGTTTCCAGAGCGTGGGCGGCGTGGGCGCTCCCCTGCACCATTGGTTAGCTATTTGTCTATCCTGTCGTCGCCCACCATGACCAGTATATCCACAGGCTTACCGTCCGAGGTGGCGATAGGGGCGTCTTCGGGGTTGGCCTGCTTCACTTCGCCGGGGTCTATGCCCAGAGCTTTAGCCAGTGCTTGCACGGTGTGAGGCTTCTGCCCGCCGGTGAAATCAATGATAGTGGTCACGGGGTGGTTGCCCTGATCGGGCGCGGAAGACAGGTCGGCTATGGAGAAGCCCTTGGCTACCAGCTCGTCGCGCACTTTACGGCCCACACCGCCCGTGAGCGTGCCGTTCTGTACAGAGATGCGCGCAGCCTCCTCGACGATCCGCGGGTTGGCGAAGGCTTGCGCCACCTTAGGTCGAATGCAATCCCAGTCGGGCAAGAGCACATCGGCCCCGCTGGGCAGCACCGTCTGGTTCACGCACGGCGGCTCTAATACTATAGAGTGTATGGACTCCTGACCTATCTCCCGCCCCAGCATAGCCAGAGAGCCTACCTGTTGAGGCGACAGGTCGGTTTTGACGGCATCGGACAATTTGCCGGCCAACTCGTTCAAGCGGGTTACGACGTTGATATTGAGGGCCTGCCTGCGAATCGCCAGCAACACTTGCTGCTGGCGGCGGTTGCGCCCCAGATCGCTGTCGGCGTGGCGCGATCGCGCATATTGCAGGGCGGTGCGCCCGTCCATGTGCTGAAGCCCCGCCTGTATGTAGATGCGGGTCACCCCGTAATTGCTCAAAGGGTATTCGTTGTCCACCAGCGGGCGGGGCACATCTATGGTGATGCCCCCCAGAGCGTCCACCACCCGCTCGAAACCCATGAAATCCACCTGTGCGAAATAGTGGATCGGTATGCCGAAGTTCTGCTCGATGGTAGCCATGGCCATCACCGGCCCGCCGCCCGGTATCTGCGCTTTGTTCTGCTCTCCTACGCGGTAGGCCACGTTTATGCGGTCTTCGCCATGGCCGGGTATGCGCACCCACAGGTCGCGTGGGATGGACAGCAAGGTAGCCGTCTTGGCGACCGGGTCAATGTGCACCACGATTTGAGTGTCGGCACGTGTGCCTTCGGCATCCCCGGGCCGATAGTCCAACCCAATGAGCAGGATGTTCACCGGCTCTTTGCCCCAGTCAGGGAAGGTCACAGGCACGGGCGTGCCGCCCGCCCCGCCGTTGGAGCCGGGGCGCACGGGCGCCGGCGTGACGAAGATGTTGCTGGCCGTTTCTACTATTCGGCCCACTTCAAACGAGGCCCACAGCCAGAAACCGGCCAACCCCACCGCCGTCGCCACCACCAGCGCCAACAGGGCGTTGCGCATCCGGCGCCTGCGGCTCTGGCGTCGGGCCAGAGCTGTGGCCCTCTTCACCGTCTCCTGCCCGACCGGTCCGGTGCGCCTGCCGCTAACCGGGCCATGAGCAGGTCGAGGCCCTGCCCCCGCTCTGTAGGTGGAGGACGGCGGACTGGGGTTGAACGTGGAACCAAGCCGGGTATTCGGGCGGGTATCCGGGCGGGTGTTCGGGCGGGTGGATCTGTTGTTTGCAGGTGTGGGTGTAGAACCCTGATTGTACTGGTTCAAAAGTCGTCCATTCCTCCGGTGCTTGTTTTTATATTTGGAAAAGCAGCATTGGGGATCACGGGAGGGGAGGACCAAGCCCGGGCCCCATGTCCCCCGGTCGCCCCGTATCTATTTCTTTGCTACGGCATCTACGCCTCTGGCGGGCCGGTCCGGGGTCTCTTCTATGACTGCTATTATCTCATCCGTGCTATTGATGCCGTTGATGCCGAACAGCATATGAGCCTTCTCCATCTGCTCGGCTTCCCCACCTCTGTCTTCTATGCCTTCCTCTTTTTTAGTTTCGGCTCTTTCCTCACTGCGCGAAGGCACGCTGGCTTCGGCCTCCCTGGGGCTGTAGCCTTCAGCAAAGCGCCGGTATAGATAAAGGTACACATCACGCATGATGGCGGCGACTGGCACGGCGATGATCAGGCCCCACAGCCCTGCCACCTGACTGCCTATCACCAGCGCCACCATGATAATAGCCGGGTGCAGTTTGACGCTGTCCCCCTGTATCTTAGGCACGAGCAGGTGGTTCTCCAGTTGCTGCACCACCACGTACACGGCCAGCACTTTGAGCACCATCACCCAGCCTTCCGGGTGGAACGCGGCCAGTATCAGGCCCGGGATTGCCCCCACAATAGGCCCGATGACCGGCACGATCTCCGTCAGGCCGGAGATGAGACCGAGCAAGAATGCATAGGGCGCGCCCACCAGCGCTAACCCGATAGTGCTTGCCACGCCCACCGCCAGCGCCAGCAGCAGCTGCCCACGTATATAACTGCTGAGCACGCCGTTGATGATGCGCAGAATACGCCACACGTCGCTGCGCCACGAACGCGGTAGCATGTTGTTGAAGGCTATTATGCCCCGGTTCTTGTCCTTGAGCACGTAGAACAGCCAGAAAGGTATGATCAGCAGGCCCACCACCACGCCCATGGCCCTGCCGATGAACCGAAGCGTTTCCACCACCCCTTGCTGTATAGCTGAGCCGATGGCCCCAAGCGAGTTGCGGGCGGCGTTTTCTATTGATTGGCGTGCCTCAGGCGACAGAGGCAGAGAATTGTACCACTGCACCAGATCGGTAGCCCAGTGCCGCGCCTGCTCCCAGTAAGTGGGTGCCTGCTTCACCAAATCGTCTATCTGGTCGCTGATAACGGGCACCAGCCACGCGAGAAATGCCCACACCGCCAGCGCAAAGATCAGGTACACCCCTAGAATTGATACGGCGCGCGGCAGATAGGTGCTCAGCCGGTCCACCAGCGGCAGCATCAGATAGGCCAACACCAGCGCCAGTATGAACGGACCAAGCGCACTGTATGAGTGCACCAGCAACCAAATGAGCACTATGGCTGCTATGCTGACCAGTATCAGGCGGTTACGCTCTTGTGGCGTCACCCGTATGCTCGGTATGAGTGGCTCGCGCCTGCTGTATTCACCCGTATTACCCTCGCGGGTAGCCTCCATAGTATACCTTGCCCTGCTGACCCAAGGTGCCATCCTGCCAGAGACCTGCATATGCGGTCACGGTAATTGTAACACACCCGACCATGTCACCAAAAGAAATACACTCTACTGTGCGCCCTCCCATTATGGGGGGTTTGACAGGGGCGTCATCCGCTCGTGTGGGATACCGGCGGTGCCAGTGTACGGAGCGCGGGCATCTCGCCTTTGACAGCTGACCCGGTAGACAACTGCAAACGTATGGTGTAAGATATGCCGGATGGGATGAAACATATGGCCGCCATGGGCGTATATAGGGCGGTACGGCATCATTGCTACCCGTTCAGGAGGTACCAGATCTTATGGTAGGTTCGGGGCGATTAATAGGCCTTGTGCTCATCGGCTTTGCGTTCGCCTGCGTGCTGGTGTCAGGGGTATGGGTGTTAGCCTCTATGAATCAACCCGAAGGGGGCTTACAGGCCGGGGGTGCGGCCCTCACGATAGCACTAGCGGTACTGGTGGCTCTAGTGATTGGCGGCTTCGGTGCGTGGTTCCTCATGCAGGGGCGCACCGAAGCCGCCCAGTTTGCCGAAGTTGAAAAACAGAAGCGCATCCTGAACATGGTGCACACGCAGGGTACCGTACCCATCTCCAGCATCGCCCTCGAACTGAACATGCCCCTCGACGCAGTCAAAGCCGCCATCTACGACCTCGTGGGCAAGGGGCTGTTCACCGGCTATGTGGACTGGAAAGGTGGCAAGTTGGTATCACAGGACGCGGCCATCATCACGCAAGAGGTGACGAGCACCGGCAAATGCCCCAATTGCGGTGCGCCCCTCTCCGTCGGAGGCAAAGGCGTGATCCGTTGTGATTACTGTGGCGCAGAGATATTCCTGCCGCAGAGTTGACCTATATAGCTCAACATCAGGAGGTGGGTTGTCATGATCCAGTTTAGGCCGGCACGCTCTGCGAAATCCCTCCACCCCGTGAACTCCGCGAAGTCGGCCCGTCTATCCGTGTCCCTGTCCCTGCCTGTGCTCGCGCTTGTGCTGGTGGCGCTGATGGTGAGTTTGCCCGCCCTGCTCCCGCAGGCGGCGTCCGCCCAGACGCGGTCGTTCCACATGGACCCCTACAACGCCGAGATCACCGTCAACCAAGATGGGTCTCTGGACGTAGTCGAAACGCTGACCTATGTGTACGATTCGGGCACCTTCCGCCGCGCAACCCGGCACATACCACTCGACCGGGTAGAGAGCATCACCGACGTGCGCGTGGCCGAACTGGTGGACGGGCGATGGGTGGATTACCGCGAAGCCCCATACGACTACGCGGAGACCAGCTCCCAGAGCACCGCCGAACCCGGCACCTTCGGCACCATGACCGACGACGGCGAGTTGTGGATACGCTGGATATACGAGCCTACATATGCGGGCGAAACCCGCACGTTCGCCCTGCGCTACCACGTCACCGGCGCGATACGTGTGTATCCCGACCGCTACGAACTTCAATGGAAAGCTATACCCCCGGACTGGGATTCGCCTATCTACGAGAGCGAGGTAAAGGTACACCTACCGACAGGCATCGGCGCGAGCAACCTGCAAATCGCCTCTAACCCGGAAGTAGCCGCCACCAGAGAGGGCAACACCATAACATGGCGCGCCACCAACCTAGATGACGGGCTAGAAGTGGGTGTGAAACTGCCGCCGGGCACATTGCAAACCTCGCAACCCTCATGGCAGACAGGCGTTGATCTGCAAGAACGCATGCAGCCTGTGATAAATCTGGCGTTGGTGGTGTTGAGCATACTCATTCTGGCTCTGGGCGCGCTGTGGGGCATACGCCGCTGGTACCTGCACGGGCGCGACAAGCCTGTGGCATTGCATAGCCACTACCTTACCGAACCCCCCTCCGACCTGCCCCCGGGTCTGGTGGGCACACTGCTCGACGAATCGGCTGACGTGCGCGACGTGATAGCCACCATCGTGGATCAGGCGGCCAAGGGCAACATGCTCATCGAGCAGACCGACAGGGGTGGGCTGTTCTCCTCGAAAGACTTCCAGTACACCCTGCTCAACAATCAGGTGCGGTACCGGTTTGAAGACATGGTGCTGGCCGCCATCTTCAAACATGGCAACCCGGTGCAGCTGTCCGACCTCAAGAACACCTTCTACAAAGACCTCCCCCCTATCTACGAAGAGATGTACCGCACCCTCGTGGCCCTCAAGTACTTCCCGGAAAACCCTCAGGCCGTGCGCCACCGCAACCGCGGCCTTGGTCTGGCTATGGCCTTCCTCGGCGGGGTGGTGATATTCTGCTCGTCCACCGTTTTCTCCGATTTCAGCCCACTGCTCATCCTGCCCGGCATTGCGCTGGTTATCACGGGCATCATCTGGTTCGTGATCGGAGGCATCATGCCGCGTAAGACCGACTTCGGGGCCGAAGAAGCCCAGAAATGGCGGGCGTTCAGGCGCTATCTGGAGCAGATACAGCGTTACACCAACGTGCAGACCGCCGCCGACAAGTTCCACAAGTACCTGCCTTACGCCGTGGCACTGGGCGTGGAGCGGCAGTTGATCAGTCAATTCAACAGCGTGCCCGCCGCCATGCCCACGTGGTACCGGCCCTATGGCTGGCACCCTTACCCCTACGGGTACTATCCTGTGGGCACCGCTGTGGGCGAGCGCACCATAGGCGGTGAGGGTGGAGCAGGCGGCCCCACCGGTGGCATGCCGCCGTTCGACCCGGCGGGGGCCATGCAGAACATGAGCGAGTCGCTGGCCACCGGCATGCAGAGCCTGTCCGACAGCTTCACCGATATGGTCAACTCCGCCTCCTTGGCGCTCACTAGCCAACCGTCAAGCAAGAGCAGCGGTGGCTGGGGCGGTGGCGGTGGCTCCTTCGGCGGCGGCGGCGGTGGTGGTGGCGGCGGCGGCGCCGACTGATGGAGCGCACGGGCACGGCAACCACACAGACACAGGGACAGGGAGCACATAGCAATGCATCAAGATCGGCAAGATCGGCAAAGCATAAACACCCCGCCTTCTCTTGATGGCTCTTGGTATCTTCATGCCTTGATGCCTTGGTGCCTTGGTGGTAAAAACTGACGACTGACGACCACTGACAGGAGGATAACGATGGATATGGATAACCGAGACCGCATTCTGGGCAACCCGCCCGACACTATCCTGCACAAGATAGCCAGCATCGTGCCCGGCTACGAAGGGTACGTGGACCGCGAGCGCAGGCGCGATGCCGATAAACTGCTCAGGGTACAACTCGCCCGGCGCTACGCAGAGGTGCGCGAGCGCCTGACCAGAATACAGCAAAGCCTTGTCCGCGAGCGCAAGCTCGACCAATTGGACGACATAGAGGCTATATCGGGCAGCCTACAGCGCTTCATTGACCGGTTGTCCACCGCCACCTACGGCTACACCGGCCTGTTCGACCCGATCCGCATAGAGGCTCAGGACCTCGACCAATTGTACGCCTTCGACCTATCGCTGACCCAAGGCGTAGACCAACTGCAGTCTGCCTTGGACGCCGTGGAGTCTGCGGTCTCCGGCCCCGACGGCGATGAACTGCGCTCGGCGCTGGGCAGGCTGGCCGACGAAGTGGACGAACTGAACCGCAGGCTCAACCAGCGCACCGACCTGATCACATCGGGCGCGCGCCTGCCGTCGGACGAATACGCCCGGCTGATGGACCGACTCAACCTCAAGAGGGATGTGGCCCCGCCGGGCAGTGTGGAGCGTCCGGGCACGTCCGGCCCCGCCGTAATCACCCCGTTTGCAGGCGAGACCTCCAACCTGCCTCAGCAGGCCCGTGTCACCGGCCCGTCTGGCGAAAGCACCACCAACCTGAATGTGGGCCTTACCGCCAACCAGCCGCCCGCGCCCGGCCTGTCCCAGATGAGCGAAGGCAACTTCAGCTTGAGCGAAGCCCCGTCCGGCGTGTCCATGGAGCAGGAAAAGGCCGGCACCATGCCGGTGGGCGGCTCTGCGGGCACCGGCATACAGACCGCATCCTCGCCCACCTCGGCCCCCGGCGCGCCCGGCGGCGACATCGTGGAAGGACTGGAGATGCAGTCGCGCATGGGTGGCACAGATGCAGGCATCAACCATGAGGGGTTGACCCCACCCACCGGTGCACCCCCAGACCCAACGCGGCCCAATGATGCACGCGAGCAGGGTCGGATGCCCTGACGCATACGCATCCACGGCTCCTGAAAAACAGACCGTACTGTACGAGACAGACGGACACATACTATAGGAGGAAACCAATGGGAATCCTTGAAAGGCTGTCCACCCTGATCCGGGCTAACATCAACGACCTGCTCGATCAGGCCGAGGACCCGGAGATCATGCTCAACCAAATACTGCGCGACATGGAGACCGAGATCAACCGCGCACGCTCGCAGGTGGCCGAGATGATGGCGCAGGAAAGGCTGTTCCGCGACGACTTGCAGGCCGAACAGCAGAAGTCGAGCCAGATGGAAGAGCGCGCCGAACATTACGTGCGGCAGGGCAACGACACGCTGGCCCGCGAAGCCCTCAAGCGCAAGGCCGACGCCGACTCTAACATCGCCGTGCTCCAACAGCAGTTGAACGCCCAGTCCGAGATGGTGCAGCGCCTGCGCAGACAGTTGGACATGCTGGAAGAGAAGTACCAGCAGGCTGTGTCCAACCGAGACGCACTGCTGGCCCGCTATCGGCGCGCAAAAACCGAACAGCAGGTAAGCCGTACCATGGCCGGCCTCGATGTTGCCGACTACGGGAGCGAGTTCGCCCGCATGGAGCGCCGCATCCGTGAGCACGAGGCTCGCGTGGCCGCCGAATCCGAACTGCGCGATGACCTGCTGAGCGGCGACCTCGAAGGCACCTTCGAAGACGCCGAACGCAACACTAAGATCGAGAACGAGCTGGCCGCCATCAAAGCCCGCGTGAGCGGCACCGGCCCCGGCACAGCACGCACTTAGCCGGTCGGTAACGTTTGGTCCTTCCAGACAAAGTTGGTATCAGGTGTCAGCGGTGGAGCGTAGGGGTGACCTCCGTGGTCTCCCAATGCCGAACCTGACCCCTGATGTCTGCGGGTGAAACTACTGCAACAGGAGGTTATGCGGCAATGCCCATCTTAGACGTTATCGAATTTCTCGACCCCACGGGGCGCCAGATTGTGCACCGCGTGCCTGAGACCGGTTCGGGCGAGTTCCGGCTGGGGTCCCAGCTCATCGTGCGAGAGAACCAGACGGCGGTGTTCTTCCGCGACGGTAAGGCGCTGGACGTGTTCGGTCCGGGCCGCCACACCCTGTCCACCGCCAACATACCCCTGCTCGCCAACCTGATCAGCATCCCGTTCGGGGGCACCTCGCCCTTCAGGGCCGAGGTGTACTTCGTCAACATGGCCGACTTCATTGATATGAAGTGGGGTACCATGGAGCCAGTGGCCTTCCGGGATGCCGAGTTCGGGCTGGTGCGCCTGCGGGCCTACGGCACCTATGCCATGGCCGTGGCCGACCCCCAGCTCTTCGTGAACAAGATCGTGGGCACACAGGGCCTTTACGAGACCACCCAGATCGAAGACTACCTGCGCACCATCATCGTGTCGCGCTTCAACGACCTGCTGGGCGAGACCATGCGCACCCTGCTGGACCTGCCCTCGCAGTACAACGAGCTTGGGGCGGGCCTGCGCTCGACGGTGGCCGACGACTTTGCCAATCTGGGCCTGAACCTCAAAGCGCTGTTCATCACCTCCATCACCCCGCCCGACGAGGTGCAGAAGCGCATTGACGAGCGCACCGGCATGGGCGTGATAGGCGATATGAATCGCTACATGCAGTATCAGGCGGCTCAGGCCATGGGCAATCTGGCGCAGAGCGGAGGTGCTGCCGGCGGGGGCGGGGGCGACATAGGAGCGGCGGCGGGCACCGGCCTCGGTCTGGGGGCGGGCGTGGGCCTCGGCGCGGGCATGGCCCAGATAATCGCCCAGAGCATGCAGCAGGGGCAGGCATCGGGGGGCACGACCACCCAGCCAAGCCCCGCACAGCCGGGGGCCACACCTACCTCGGCGGCGGCCACCCTCACCTGCTGGAACTGCAATGCACAGATACCGGCCAACTCCAAGTTCTGCCCCGAATGCGGAGCCAGCCAGCAGGCCAAGACGTGCCCCAACTGCCAGACGTCCAACCCGCCCAACGCAAAATTCTGCAACAACTGCGGCACCAAGCTGGACTGACTGCCCGGACAGGGCGAAACAGGGCGAGATATCGCTATCTCTAGCGGCACATACGCACACGGAGCGCGGGCAGTTTGCCTGCACCCTCGCTAATTGCGGGAACGCCCGCGCTCCGAACAGGCGTGTAACCCCCGTACTGCATCGCTATCGCTGAAGCCCGGTATCACCTGCGGCGCTTCCACGGCAGTCGGGGTCTGCGAGCCTCGATCAGCTCTTTCTCCAGCTGACGGATGCGCCCCTCAAGCTCGGATATAGCCATGTTTTTCCTGTTAACCTCGGATTCCAGATGGCGGGCATAGGCGGTCAGGCTGTCGTATGCGCTCAGGTGGCTGTCAGGGCGAGGTGCAGATGCAGGCGAGGCTGAGCCGGCAGAAGCAGGCTGTCCATGCTGGTATGTGCTATCTACCTGAACAGGTTTTGCAGTATGTGGGGTGACGGCTTCTGGCCGGCGGGCGAGTTCTTCCTCAGCGTGCGGCTCATCGGGAGCGGGCTCCTTGCGCACAAGCGCCGTTACCAGCTGGGGGTCTTTGTCATTGATGTGCAGGACGGTGAAGCCGGCCTCCACCATCAACTTGCTGAACTCCTGCGGTGTGCTGAACTGGCTTATGTGGCCGGGTCGGTCTGGTGAAGAGAAGAATGTGTTGGCCAGCTTCAAAAATTCCTCCCACGCCCCCTGCGCAAGCAGATTGTATGTATCGAAATAGGCCCTGCCTGCGGGTTTGAGCACACGATAGGCTTCCCGGACGTAATTGAACACATCTATCTTATCCAGATGCATGAACACAATAGAGGAGTAGACGCAGTCAAAGTAGTTATCCGGGAAGATTCGCAGGCTGGAATCTGGCAACTCATACAGAAACACATTGGGCAGGTGGTCAGTGCGCTGACGCGCGTAGGTTATCATATTACCCGATATGTCAGCACCGTGCCATTCCCCACAGTACTGCGCAAGCTCTCTGCCAATGCGTGCCACCCCACAACCTATCTCCAGCACCCGATCCGTGGGGGTGATTTGCAGGGCGCTCCGCAAGAACTCGGCTGTGATGGCTCCGTTGCGCCTTATCTCATCCTCGTCCTCTATACAGCATACGTAAAAAGCGGCGTTGTTAAAACTGGTGCTCAGGTTATCCCATATGGCCTTGTAGTCTTTCATCAAGCTTCTCCCTGTGCTGGTGTGAATTTCGGGGCATATTATCGGGCAGTAATGTATAGAGGACAGGTCGGTTCGGTGCCGCACAGGCAGGGCGTGCGCGTTACGGGAGCCAGCCGCGCCCGCGCAGTATCTGGGCACCCAGCAGGCCAAGGCTCACCCTGAAATACAGCACTGCCGGGTCCGAAGGCACAGGTGCGGTGACACGCTCAGTCGGAAGGCGCGCTCGCAGGGCCGGGCTGGCACAGGTTCAGCCTAGAATCAGCCGAAATAGCCCAACTCGTCCTTGGCTTCCTCGCTCATCATCGAAGGGTGCCATGGTGGAGAGAACACCATGTGCAGGTCCACTTCCTCGATGTCTTCGAACCGGGCAAGGGCGCGGCGGATATTGGTCATCAGCTCAGGACCCACCGGGCAGAACGGAGTGGTCAGGGTGAAAGTGATGTCGGCCTTGTTGTCGGCGACCGTGATGTCGTAAACGAGGCCTAGGTCCACTATGTTTATCCCGATCTCCGGGTCGTACACTTCCTGCCGGATGGCCTCGCGCACCATGTCTTCGGTGGTGGTCATGGGCTTACGCTGTGTTTCGTCCACTGCGTGCGCACCCTGTTCAGCCTCGGCTTCCTGTTGAGCTTCGGACTGCGCGCCGTCGGTGGGCCTCGCCTGCACAGCCTGCGCATCCGGCGCATCCACATCCTTCGTATACATATCTGTCATTCTATCTACTCCTTCTATGTTCATTATTCATCCCCTACCTCTCCCGCCCTGCACGCCATGCGTTGTTAATTATACAGCATACAGCACAGCATGGCCGCCGTGCTAAAGCTACGGAGCGCAGGCGTGTGGCCGCATATCGGTTTCCCTGCATATTGTTGGAGCTTAGCCCCCACACCCAACAAGACCGCAGGCCCGTGGGAGGGGACGCCCGCGCTCCCATAGTGCGCTTGGTGTCTTAATGGTTCATTCATGCGATTACTCTGTGTTCCTCTGTGTCTCTGTGGTTAATATCCTGACCACCGACTACCACTAACCCTTTGATGTTTGGTAGACCCACCGGAGAACCGGGAAAGTTAAAGTTGCACTACCGGCCCGATTATGATATAGTTTAAGGCCGGCCTCCGATTGATAAGGCGTGGGGGCGTGGCTCCGTCCATGCCGCTCCGGAGGTCCGGGCACAGGGGATGCCCCCGGCCTTCCTTGGTCCCATGCACAGCGCGGACGGCATCTCGTAATGACAAACCGGTGTTGTTCTAATGGGGGTAGTTACTTGTTTGACGTTCGGACACCTGAAGTAAGTCGCGATTTAATCGAGGGCAATTACGCCCGCTATCGCATCGAGCCTCTACAACCCGGCTGGGGCACCACTCTGGGGGCCAGCCTGCGGCGCATACTGATCTCTTCCCTGCTCGGCGCCGCCGTCACAGGCATACGCCTCACCCCGATGCCTGAAGACCCTGAACAGGTGCCCGGCATCGAGGAAGGCTTAATTGACCTCATTTTGAATATCAAGCAGCTTCGCTTCCGATTGCACGGCGACCTGAAGAAGGCACCTGCTAAGCTGCGTGCGTTCTTGCGGGTGGACGGGCGCTCGCGGGGCGAGGTCATCGCCGCCGCGCTCGAACTGCCCGAAAACGTCGAGGTCATTGACCCAGACGTGGTCATCGCCACCGCCACCGGCCATGGCACCCCGCTCGAGATAGAACTGCTCATAGAGAGCGGGCGCGGGTATGAGCCGGCGGACGAGCGCACCGACCTGCCTGAAGATTTCATAGCCGTGGATGCCATGTATACCCCGGTGCCCCGTGTCAACTATCTGGTGGAGCACACCCGCGTGGGAGGCATGACCGATTACGACCGCCTCCTGCTTGAGATATGGACCGACGGCACTATGCAACCCGACGACGCACTCAGTCAGGCCGCGCAGATACTCACCCAGTACGCAACCGTGGTGGCCCGCTATGGCCGCGACACCGGCGAACTGGCTCTGGAAGAAGCACCGGCCCCAGCCGAGGACGAGGCCAACCGCCCCATCGAATCTCTTGGCCTGAGCATGCGCACCACCAACGCCCTGCGCCGCGCTAACATTACCACCATTCGTGAAGTGCTCAGCATGAGCGACAGCGACCTGTTGCACCTGCGCAACTTCGGCGAGAAGTCACTCGTAGAATTGCAGAACGCTCTGGCCGCCCATGGCTTCCTCAAACCCGACGAGGGGACCGAGGCCGGGCAAGAAGAGGGCGCGCGGGAATAGCCCCGTCATTTGAACGCGGGGTCATACCTCACCTCAAAGATATACACCCCGTCGCGGGCGTACACCGGCCTGTAGTGCCGGCTGTCCTGCCTCATGGCCGCAAGGTCCAGCCTCGACCGGCTCTTGCCAAGCGCGGCGCCCGAATATACGTGGGTAATGCCCAGCTCGCGCATCAGCGCCAGCGTCTCCGGGTCGGATATGGTGTGCACACCGGTGATTATCCCTGCGCTTTGCAGTGCGTGCTGGCTGGAGATGTCCAGCGGTTCGATGCCCACCACAGGCTGGGTGTAGGCGGCCAGCGTGCGAACACGGGCGAAGAACTGGGGGTCTGCCGGTCGCTCCATCCACGCACTCAGCACAGGCAGGCTGGTGCCCCTGCCGGTGAGCAATGGTATCCACATCCCCGCGTCGGTGGCCGTCACACCGCGCCCCCGGTAGGAGAACTCTGAGGAGATCAGAAACCGGGCATCGACCGGGGTGTTGCGCCTTATCCACTCGAATGCTTGCAGGTCCGGCGCGTGCACATACTGGTGCTGGCCGGGGTTGACCAGATGCCACGTGCCAAACGCCACGGCCAATAGAGGTGCCGCTGCCAGCATGCCCACGGCCACCACGCCCCTCGGCACCACCCATCTGCGCACCAACCATTCTGCTATCCGCCCAATGGCATACCCGCCCAGAGCGGACAGCGGTATGTATATGGTTATGGCCACGGTGTACCCGCCGATGGCCCCCGGCACCACCCATAGGCTTGCCACCAACAGAGCCGTCCATAGGGCTAACACGATGGCCGCCCAGCCTTGCGTGATGGCACGGGTGCTTGTGGGCGTCGGCGTGGGCGTAGGCGTAGGCGTAGGCGTTGGCGTGCCCCCTTCGCCTTCGAGCATGTGCCCCGCTTCGGCTGTGCGCCTGCGCAGCGCCAGCTCAACCACGCCCATTGCCACACCAAGCCCCGCCAGCAGTGGCAGTGCCCGGCCTGCATAGAAAGTTATTGTGGTCGGGTTGTTGTAGTCCGCTAAATAGTCCGGCGTCACCGTCTGAAGACGGCCCACCAGTGTGGGCAAGTAATTGGTGATGAGGTTCCACAGCCACGGCGCGGTTGCCCCAAGCCCCGCCCCCACCACCGCCAACCCTCTGGCCCACGAGGCGGCCACTGCACGCCATCGCCCCCACTGCACAAGCAGTTGCCACAGGCCAAGCACCAGCCCGAACAGGCCGAAGAAAATCAATATGCGATAGTGCACCACCACCAGACCGGCCACGCACATAGCCGCCAGCGCGGCGTGGCCCCGATTCCACTCCCAATTTCCCTTCCACCCCGCGCCCATGGCCCTGACCAAAAGGAGCATCGCGGTTACCAGCAGTACGTTGCCCGCCAACTGGGTGTAGCGGCCCCAGTTTACATAATACGCGGGCATGAGGGACACAAACCCCGTGATGAGCGCTGCACCCAGCCCCGCTAACCTCGAGGTGAACAGCATGCGCCCCAGCGCATACGCCGCCGGCACAGCCGCCACCATAAGTATCTGCCCCATCAGCAACACGGCATATGGCGCGGGCGTGCCGGTGAGCAGGCCGAGCACGGCGGACAGCGTGTGGAACCCGAAGTGGTAGGTGAAGGTGCTCACCGGCACGTAAGGTTGGTAGTCGGACGGCACGCGACCTTGCCGCGCTATCATATCTGTAATCAGCGTGTGGTGCAGCGAGTCGCCGAACAGCGGCACCGATAACCCCTGCACATCCCCCACCCTCAAACCGAGGTACAGCACCGTCATACCGGTCAGGGCGATGGCCTCCCAAGACCCACTGGGGTTAGGGCCGAGCACAGCAGTGCGTGGTCCGGGTGCTTGCTCAGGTGCCCGCCCCGCCCAGTGTGTGCCTTGCCGACCGGCCACTAGGCCCCATGCCCGTTCGAAAGCCCCGCGCGGCCTCAACACCCAGACCACGTAAACCAACCCCACCAACATGAAGAGCGCGATAACCGGCACGGTGAGGCCCACCCCGATCAGTGTTAAATACAACAAAAGCAGTGGCCAAAAGGCCACCGACAGCCCCGGTGCGAGCAGTAAGGCCTCGCACACACCCCATGTTTTCGAGCCCGATAGCTGTTTCGCCACAAAGAACACGGCCATGCCCGGCAGCACAAGGACGAGCACGCCCACCACCACATGCCAGTACATGAGCGGGTTGCTCAGGTCAACGGTCATAACGGCCCTGTCGAGTCAGGTCAAGCTCGAACAGGCACAGCCGCTCCTCGGCCTCAAAACCCGCGCTCAGCATGCCGTGCTCCACGCCCGCCATATCGGGTAGCAGGCCGCTGACCTGTTCAATATCTCGCCTCTGTGCCTCTCGTACCAACCCGGCCATGAGCGAGGCATAGTCCGTGCTCGGTGCGCTAACCACGGCGGCCAACACCCAGCCGACCCCGCCCCCTTCCCCCTCCTCTTCCTCTTCTTGCAACACCATCACCGTAGGCGGTGGTAGGGTCTTCTCGGCGATGACAGCGCGTGCCTCCACGAACAGTTGCCCCGACTTTGCTCGCTCAACCCATTCATCAAGGCTTGTGCCCCCGAAGGCCCACCCCCGACACACCAGCCCGCCCGTGGCGTAAGAGGCTGACCGCCACCACCAGTCGAAAAGCAAGGGGGCTTCATCCACAGTGGCTTCCCGAAGCGCGACCGGGCTATGCCCCGTGCCCTCTGTATCCTCTCCCGCGCGTGCCCCTGCTGCCTGTGGCCGGCGCTTCCAGAAGCGCACAACCGCGCGCATGACGAAGCCGTCTCTGTACGCCATGCTGTGCACGGGCAGGTTGTCTTCGCGCGTGAGGAATCGGATGGTCTGCGCGCCGAGCCGCTTGGCCTCCTGTATCATATACCTTTGCAGCCATGGCGCGATCCCACGCCCCCGATAGAGTGGATTGACCCGCAAGCCTTCGAACCACGCCTCGGTCGGAGACAGCATGGTCAGCTTATCAATAGCTACGATGGTGCCGGTGGCCTCCTCTTCGGCTACGATGAACCGCCCCGCGCTGTCGCGCACCCACTGGTCATACACGAATTCTATATAATCGCCGAACTCCCATGTGTGCGCCGTGAACTCCAGCACGTGGGGCCTATCTTCGAGGCGCGCATCCCTGACAGCGAACCCTTCAAAACTGGCGGGGACCGACATGCTCATCTCGCTCGTAGTTTCCAACTCCTCATGCTATTGGCCGGTCCAACGGGGCTGGCGCTTTTCGAGGAATGCACTGGTGCCTTCCCGGCGGTCCTGTGTGTCGGCGGCCTGTGCGAACAGGTCGGCTTCCAACTCCAACGCCTGATCTAAGGGCAGTGCGAGGCCGTCGTTTATGGCCATCTTAGCCAGCGCAAGGGCACGTGGGGCTTTGCCGGCGAGACTGCGGGCCAGCGTCAGCGCCGTGTCCATCAGTTCGGCGGCGGGCACCACGCGGTCTACAAGGCCGATGTGCAGTGCTTCTTCCGCCGACAGTCGCTCGCCCGTGAAAATAATGCTCTTAGCGCGATCACGGCCCACAATGCGCGGCAAGCGCTGGGTGCCCCCATAGCCGGGTATCACACCCAGATTCACCTCCGGCTGGCCCAGTTGTGCCGTGTCCGCGGCAATGCGCACGTCCCCGCACAGCGTAAGCTCGCACCCCCCGCCAAGCGCGTAGCCGTTGATAGCCATGATCACCGGTATGGTCAGGCGCTCGATCTTGGAGAAGACCTTCTGGCCGAAGCGCGAAAACTCCAGCGCGGCCTCCCGGTCCTCCAGCGCGGCTATCTCGGCGATGTCGGCCCCGGCCACGAACGCTTTGGTGCCCGCGCCGGTAATGACCAGCGCCCGGATGCCTTCATCTTGAGCTATCACGTCCAGCGCGGCGTCCAATTCTTCCAAGATGGCCCTGTTGAGCGCGTTGAGTTTATCCGCCCGGTTGATGGTGAGCAGCGCTACACCCCCCTCCCGATCAACGTCCAGCAGGATGTTGGTGAACTCAGGCATCGCACCTCCTCAAATGCTCAATCTTGTTCCCCAGCGGGGTGGATCGGGCGCAGGTCTTGTCGGCCCGTGGGCGCGCTCTGTGCGTCCGCTTCGATTTCGCCATCGTGTTGGACAGGCACGAGCGGCTCGGCACGATGGATCAGCGGCAACCATAGCCTGAAGGTGGTGCCGCGTCCGGGCACGCTCGTTACCTCCACGCGTCCGCCGTGCGCCTCTACAATAGACTTAACTATAGAAAGGCCAAGGCCCGAACCATTGCGCTCGGTGCGCCGGGCCTCTGGCGTCCTGAAGAACCGGTCGAATATCAACGGGACCTCGTTGGGCGCTATCCCACTGCCGGTATCGCTCACCTCGATCCGTGCCCAGCCATCAGTCGTCCACAGCCCCAGCGAGATCGCCCCCCCTTCGGGTGTGTACTTGACCGCGTTGTCGATGAGGTTGAGCAGGGCATGCTGCAACTGGTCGCGGTCGCCACGCGCAGCGGCGATGTCCTCGTGGATAAGGGATACCTTCTGGTTCTTGAGGGCCGCCATAGAGCGCGCTCGGGCGAACACCTCCAGCAACAGGCTGTCCAGTTCAACCGGGCGGGAAACCGGTTTGATATCATGCCCGGCTTGCATTTGCGCCATGTACAGCAGGTTGTTCACCATGCGGTTGAGGCGCGATACCTCTGCCTCGGTGGTCTCGAACAGTTCCGCGCGCTCATCGGGGTCGCCGGTCCGGCGCAAAAGGTGCAGGTTGCTCTTGATGACCGTGAGCGGTGTGCGCAATTCATGCGAAGAGTCGGCCACGAAGCGCCTCTGCGCCTCGAAGGCCGCTTGCAGGCGGGCCAGCATCTGATTGAAGGTGCTTACCAGATGCCCCACCTCATCGCCCGTGCCGGGATCAGGGATGCGCTGGGTGAGGTCCTGCGAAAGCTCGATCTGCCGCGCCTTGGACGTTATATTCTCCACGACCCGCAGGGCGCGCCCCGTCAGCACGTACGAGCCAGCCGCCCCCACCAACAGCAGGACCCCTACCACCCCGATCAGGAAGAGCACCCATTTCTGCAGTAGCTCTTCGGTCATGTCAAGTGGGGTGGCCGCCAGAAGCACCCCGATCACCTCGCCCGTCGGCCCGTAGCGAATCGGGGTCATCAACACCCGCACGCTGTTGCCATCCGCCATCGTCTCGGTTTTCTTGACGGTCTCGCCCGCAAGGGCGCGGTCGAACAACGCAGGGTCCACCGGGATCACGCGGTCCGAGCTTACCACCCGCCCGTACTTATCTATAACCGTGAAAAAAACCACATCCAGCCGGTCCTCGTTGGCCAGTTCGGACAGGTCTCGGTTGTGCCGGTACACCATGTGGAGCAGGTTGGCAGTTGCGCGAAGCTGGAGATTGTCGTCAATCTGCTGGTAATGGAAGTTGCGCACAGTCAGGAAAGCCAACCCGCCGAATATGGCGAACATTGGCACCATGATAAGCACGGACAGCAATGTCAAACGCCAGCGCAAGGACATGGTAACAGCAGTCCCTGAAACAGAAGCATGGGTGAACGAGCTTTGATCTCTTCTCTACCGGTCGTCTTAGCTTGCAGCGCCCGGGGTGGAGGGCATTTCGGCCTGTGTCGTGGCCGCTTCTTCGCGCAGCACGTAGCCCACCCCACGCACGGTCTGTATATAGCGGGCCGCGCCGGCAACGTCCAGTTTTGACCGCAGATAGCGAATGTACACCTCCAAGATGTTGCTCTCGCCGCTGAAGTCGTAGCCCCAGATGCGGTCATAAAAGGTATCGCGCGTGATCACCTGCCGTGGGTGGCGCATAAGCAACTCTAACAGGTCGAACTCCTTGCTGGACAGCTCGATAAGCCGGTCCCCCACCCAGACCTGCCGTGCGGCGGGATCGAGGGTGAGTGCGCCAAACTTCAGCAGGTGGTTCTGCGGCTGGCGACGGCGCAGAAGGGCACGCACGCGGGCCAGTAGCTCTTCCGGTTGGAACGGTTTGACCAGATAGTCATCGGCGCCGCTGTCCAGCCCGCTCACCTTGTCATCAATGGTGCCTTTGGCCGTCAGCATGAGAATAGGCACGTCGTCCACAGCGCGTATCCGCCTGCATATCTCCACCCCGTCAATATCTGGGAGCATGATGTCCAGAACCACAAGGTCCGGTGGAGCTTGCGATAGGCGCTCAAACGCTTGGCGTGCGTCCCCTGCCAGTTCTACCTGATAGCCTTCGTAGGTTAACTGCCTCTTCAGGATGTCTCGGATGCGTGGGTCGTCGTCAACCACAAGAATGCGCATTGCCATAACCGCTCGCGTTGCCGTGTGTACCCGGCACTACATACCTCCGGTTAATTATAGCATACGAGCAGGGCAGGCCGCAGACGCCGTCGCATAGCCAAGGCGATAACTATCGGGGGTGCCCCTGCACCCCCTGCCGATGGGTGCCCTCTGGGCGCGGGGTGTCCTCCAGTCCCCATCACTTTCGATGATGTAGCAGAGCTTGGTCCCTGATTTTGCCGGAAGGTCGCATAACGAGGTAACGAAGCCAGTAAGCGGCGCGGCGAGACTTGGAGGTCGCAGGGTCGAGGTTAAACGGAAAACCCGAACGAACTTTGCAGTTCCTTCGGGTTTCCGTCCTCCGGATGCTCAGCACATCCGGAGTGTCCATAGTATACCGGCAAATCCTGAGCCTGTCAAGGGGCCATGGGCCGATTTATCCACAATTACGGAAAACTTGGAAGGGATAAATATTCATTTCTTGCTAATTTTGATATCCAAAAGCGCTGTTCCCCAGTCACCGCCCATTTCGAGATGGTTATCGGCTCTACCCGCCCCACAATACAATTGGACTTGAAGCGCTGCCATCTCATCGTAACTCTTACCGGCAGGCCATGCTTTTGCCGGGCCTTCCTCACACGTTGAACAGCACGTGCATCACATCCCCATCTTTGACGACGTAGCTCTTGCCTTCGATGCGCACCAGCCCGCGGCGTTTTGCCTCGGCCATGCTTCCGGCGGCTACCAGATCATCGAAGTGCACCACCTCGGCACGTATGAAGCCGCGCTCAAGGTCCGAGTGGATAGCCCCTGCGGCCTGCTGGGCAGGGGTACCCCGGCGGATGGTCCATGCGCGCACCTCGTCCTCGCCTGCCGTCAGGAAGCTGATCAGGCCCAGCAGTTCGTACGACTTCTTCACCACCTCGCCCAGCCTCGACGGCCCCATGCCCAGACTTTCCCGGAACTCGGCGGCCTCATTGGGCGATAGCTGGCCTACCTCCATCTCCAACTGGGCCGGGATGGCTATCACATCCACGTGCTGGCCCTGCCACCGACGCCTGATGCTCCCCTCCAGCTCGCCGGCCTGATCGAGGCGCTCCTCGCCCACATTGGGCACGATCAGCACCGGCTTGGCGGTCAGGAAGCCGAAATTGCGGATCAGCTTCTCTTCGTCCTCGGTCAGCGCCTGATCGCGTATGTGCGTGCCTTCTTCGAGTGCGGCCCCCAGCCTTGTCAGCACCTCGCGCTCGCGTTCGCGCACCTCGCGCTCCGGCCCCTTCATCTTGGGTATCTCGGACTTGAGCCTCTCCAGCCGCCGTTCAATGATGCCGAGGTCCGAAAAGGCCAGCTCCAGCATCACCGTGTCCACGTCGCGCACCGGGTCCACCGTGTCCACACCTTCAGGCAGGGGCACGGAGGGGTTATCAAAAGCGCGCACCACCAGCACCAGCGCGTCCACCGTGCTGATGAAGCCCAGCGTCTGCCGGCTGATCGGCTCTTTGCTCTCTCGCTCTCTGGCCGAAGCGCCCATGCCCGCGCCCGGCACATCTATGAACTGCACGTCGGCGGGTGTAACCTTGCGCGGGTGGAACATCCTCGCCAACACGTCCAGTCGCTCATCGGGCACCTTCACCACCGCCACGTTGGGCTGGTCCCCTGCCGAATAGGTGGCAGTGGCCGCGTGACTGCCCGTGATAGCGTTGAAAAGCGTGGTCTTGCCGCTCAGCGGCAGGCCTATGATCGCTAGATTCAAAGCCATATGCCTTCAAACCTCTGCACTGGTAATGGTCGCTCTCTGTCAGCGGGTGGTAGAAACAAGCCCGCTCCACATTGTACCCTAATACGGCATCTTTGGAGAGACAGTGAATCACACCCGCTTTGCAGCCTACGAGCAGACCATATACCGTATTGTCCCCCGATATTTACCTGCATATACCTGATATGTCACCAACGCATGCTATAGTGGCTACTGGCACAACGAGACGGATCGGCATCGAACACAGCGCTCGTATATCCGACGGTATCTGCGAAGAAAAGAAAAGGAAAGAAAAGATAGGAGGCCGCAGATGAAAAGAGTAGAAGGCAAAGTAGCTGTAGTCACAGGAGGGGCGTTAGGGATAGGCAGGGCCTGCGCTCTACTGCTCGCCCGCGAAGGGGCCGGGGTAGTGGTGACCGATATCAAGGAAGCAGAGGGCATGGCCGTGGTTGATCAGATCAAGTCTACTGGGGGGCAGGCCCTGTTCATCAAGCACGATGTGTCCAGCGAAGAGGACTGGCAGAAGGTGATAGAGACCACGTTGCAGACCTTCGGGCGGCTG
>DAOTTC010000027.1:0-23601 GCA_034437815.1 Chloroflexia bacterium
AGCGGGTGGACTCGGTCATGACCGAGTCCACCCGCTTATTTGAGCAAAGGCGATAAATACCAAGTACCAAGGGTGCAGGGGTGCTCCCCCTAACGGGGTATAGGGGTCATGGGGTACACATGACTCTACTTCTCCTCTCCACCTCTCCCCTCCCCACAATTTATAGCTTTTCTATCTTGGATAGGTAAGCCAAGCCAAGACAACCCCAAGAGGCCGTCTTGTATGGGCGGCCTCTTTGCGTGCACCAGATTCCATTATGCCATACTACACCATGCCATGCCAGATGGGCTATGGCGCCATGGCGCTGGCTAACCAATAGAATGGTGCCAGTGTGGCATGCTCAATCGCTTACGCCCTCCTGCACGACGGCGGGGCGGGCTTCCCTCATCGTTTCGGCGATAAGGTAGTCCACCACCGCATTCAAGTCGCCCGTCTGGCGGTACACCTCAAGTTGGCGGTCGGCGCCCGTACCCCGCTCGAGCACGTTGTGCAGATGGTTCAGGGCCTGACGGCTGCCCAGCTCGTCGGCCACGTCGTCCACGAACTCCAGCAATTCGATCGCCAGCTTGCGCATGGGCACTTCGGCCTGCTTACCGAAGTCTATGAGTAGGCCATCAATGCCGTAGCGGGCGGCCCGCCACTTATTTTCGTTGATAAGGGCGCTGTCGTACAGCCGGAAGCCGAGGTTGCTCTGGCGCAGTTTGTACAACTTGGCCACAATGGCCTGAAACAGCGCCACCAGCATGAGGGCATCTTCGATGGTGGTGGGCATGTCGCACACACGGAACTCCAGCGTGCTGAAGAAGGGGTGCGGACGCAGGTCCCACCATATCTTCTTGCCGTTGTCTATGCAATTAGTCTTGATGAGCACATTGGTGAAGCCTTCAAACTCAGACCACGAACGGAAAACCGAAGGGATGCCCGTGCGAGGGAACTGTTGCCAGATGATGGTGCGGTAGGATTTGAGGCCTGTGACGCGCCCCTGCCAGAACGGCGAGTTGGTCGACAGGGCCAGCATATGCGGCAAGAAATATCGCGCCTCGTTCATGATATCAATGAGCAGGTCGCGATCGGGTATGCCGATGTGCACGTGCAGGCCGAAGATCAGGATGGAGCGCACCACGTCCTGCAAGTCCTCCTCTAGCACCTTATAGCGCTCGTGCTGGGTGATGCGCTGGCTCTGCCACAGAGAAAAGGGATGTGCACCTGCCGCCACGATTGCCAGATTGTTTCTGGCGGCCAGCTCTGATACTGCCATTCGCAGGCGCGTCATCTCCTGTCCGGCCTGATTCACATCCTCACAGATGGGGGTCACAGTCTCTACCATGGACTGGAGCATTTCACGCTTGAGGTGCTCGGTGACAGGCTGGCCCGTAGCTTCTAACATCTGCAGCATCTGCTCCACGTGCGGCCTGAGGTCCCGTGTGGTGGGGTCAACGATCTGAAACTCTTCTTCGATGCCGATGCTGAACAGCTTCTGCATATCTACCACCTCTCTCTGGCGGGTAAGACCTTGATACTCACCGACGTCCCAGCGCTTGGCACAACAGTGCAAGCCAAGCGAGTGGCTAAGACCGCTTGCTCAATGCCCTTTGCCTTCCACCTTTCACCCCCCACCCCCCGTACTCTCCACCACCATGGTGGGCACCACCGAGCCAGTACCGGCGGTAACGTTCAGAAGAGCAGCAGCCGACAGGCGTGTAAGTATGCCTTGCGTGTCGGTGCCGAACACGAATGGGTCCAGATCGGCGGCGAGGTCACGGAAGTCTACCCCGTGTGTCTGGTCGTAATACGGATATGGCTCGTATTCAAGGCGTACGGCCCACTGCACCACATACGGGGTTTCCAGTGCTTGCTGTATAGCTCTCTGCCACTGGTCGTCAGACACTGTCCAGCCGATGACCACGCCCTTGCCGCCGTACTCGTCGTTGGGTTTGAGCACCAACTGCTCGCGGTGGTCGGCGATGAAAGGTAGCAAGTCTATCTGCTGACCTTCGAAGGTAGTATAACCCTCACGCACGCGTCGCGTCCATGGGATATGACGCCTGACTGCCTCCAACTCATCGGGCGCAAACAGGTGGGCATTGGCCTCGTCGTGCAGAAGGCCTAGACTTATCTTCTTATGCAGAAGTTTTGCCCGGAACGAGTTGATCACGCATATGGCGCCTGCCTCATACGCCTGCACGGTGGGGCGAGCGGCCTCGGGGTCCGCCAGCAGTTCGCTCGTCAGCACGCGCTTGTAATAGATATCGATCAGGAAGTCCTCAGCCCACAGCCTGCCGTTGCGGAACTCTAAATGACGTGGATCTACGATTACAGTGGGCAGTCCCCTGCTCTCGAAATACTCTTTGAACAGAGTGAACTCGGAGGCGGTAGACACCCCTTCCCAGTCCACGATGGCTATGTTCGGGCGCTCGTTGAACTGCCCACCTCGGGCTGCGCGGAACTCGCGCCACACATCCATAATTGCCCGCATAAAGCGATCGCGGGCGTACAATGGGCGCAGGCGGTAGCCCCGCTCGTCCATCCATGCGCGGATGAGGGGCAGCTCGAGGAACACATCGGCCAGCACGTCTTCATAGGCTATGGCGGCGGGCGACTCGGCGTTGATCTCCACGAAGCGCCAGTCGTGCTCGGACCAGAACGAGTCTAGGCGCATGGCGGGCGACGGCTCTTCGAAGCCCGGGTCGAGCAGTGCAAGTCTGCGTTCCTCCGGCTCAAGGGCCAGCTCATCCAGCAGGCGCTCATCTTGAAGCGCGGCTCGACGCAGCTTCACCATGGCACGCGCGAGGGTCCTCACCACACCGGTGATGAACGCGTGCTGGCCGGGGGTGAGCATATGCGGGCGCAGGTAGCGGCTGAACGGTTCGTCTCTAAAGGTCAGGTGCCGCTCCATGCTGAGGCGGTACAGCATATCCTGCGAATCCGCCGCAAGTTGAGGGTGTGCCGCCGTGAACTCGTGGAAGTCCTCTATGGCCGGGCGGGCGCTTTCGGCCTGAATACCCGACTCAGCCTCATCGCTCGGTTCAACAGCATCCATATCGCCACCACACATCTTATTGTTTGGGCCAAAGGGTCAAGGTTCAGGCAGGAGCCCGATGGTGTCAGTTCGTCATGCCCTACCTGACCCTCTGCACCTCAATTGTTTACTCTTTACCTGCTCCTATAAATCTCTATTAGCACTTTGCCTTAGTGCTGTGGCTGTGTCCCCTTTGTGCTCTCTGCACTGCTGTGTTTAACGCTTACGGGGTGGTCTCTTCGCCGGGCACCGGGTGCGGGATGGAGGGGCCACCATCGGCCGGGAGGTCACGCGTCTCGGGTACCCCACCCATACCGGCCACCACCTCGGGCGATTGCCTCTGTTCGCGCCCCTTCCTCCTCCCAACACCAGACGCCTCGCGCCTCTGTGCTTCCAGTTCCTCGTGCCTGCCGCGCACGTCTTCGTGCGCGAACTCGGTCCAGTTCTTCACCGGGCTGTCAACAGGAGGCGGCGCGGCGTTCAGGAAGTAATCCCATCTGTAGTGGGTGCGCACCGGGTGGCCGTTCAAGGCGCGGTCTATTGCCAGATTAGCCATAGCCTCCACCACCCATTCAAAATAATACGGGGTTATCGAATAATAGTCCATGTCAGGGGCGGGGTTGAGCCAGTCTATGGCATAGGGGATGCCATCGCGCACGGCGAATTCGCAGGTGTCCATATCGTAGCCCAGCGCAGTCACGAGGGTACGAGCGTCGCGCTCGATGCGGGCACGCAGTTCCTCGCCGAAGAAGTCCTCGTCTACGACATAGCGCAGGTGGAATGGATTGGACGGCTCATAGCGTATCACTTTGATGTGGGTCTGGCCGATGCACAGGCAGCGGGCGTACTTTTCGTACTGGATGCCTTCCTGCAAGATCATACCCAGTTCGCCCGTCTGATCGAAGCACCAGATGAGTTCGTCCACCGAATGCACCTTATACACGTTCTTCCAGCCACCGCCTATGAACGGCTTGAGGAACGCCGGGAAGCCCACGTAGTCGGCCAACCCTTGCCAGTCGAGTGGATAGAGGAGATTGCGCAGCGACTCGGCTACCACACCTTCAACGTAAGACTTCTGAGGGAGCACCACCGTCTTGGGCACGGCCACGCCCAGCTTGACCGCAAGGCAGCACTCGAAGAACTTATCGTCGGCAGACCACCAAAACGGGTTGTTGATGACTACAGTGCCCTCAAGCACTGCTTTTTTCAGGTAGGCACGGTAATACGGTATCTCGTGCGATATGCGATCAACGATCACCGCATAGGGGATGGGTTCGTCCATGCGCGTGCCGCCGAGCTTGCACATTTCGGCCCGCACGCCCACTTCCGCACCCTTCTGGTTGACGCGGTCAATAAAGGCCCATGGAAAGGTATTCTCTCTGCCAAACAGTATGCCCACCAACTTTTCTTCTACCATGTTCGCCCTCGCTTTCCTGACTGAAGTTTGGCCGCCAGACCGTAACTAGAAATATTTGAGCACCATCATCTTCCACCATGGCCAGTCGTGCCAGCCCCCTTCCCATACATCAAGGTAATTGGGCACGTTCTTGGCCCAGAGCACGTCCGATAACTGGCGGGTGGAGGCCAGACAGATATCATAGGAACCAACGGCCAGCACGATATCCTGCCGGCGCATCCTCGACAGATACCAGTCGTCGTTCAGGTTGGGCAGGTAGTCAAGCGGGGAATTGAAATATACCTCCGTATCATAGTCGGCGCCGACCAGAAAGTGCAAAGAATATGCCCCGCTCATCGCTACGATGCGGTGCACGAGGTCGGGGTGCTTGAAGGCGAAGTTCACCGCATGGTATGCCCCGAACGACGCGCCTGTCAAATTCAGGTCGTGGTCTACGCGGTCGTTGCGCGACCGGAAAAACGGTATGACCTCGTGGATCAGGTACTGCTCATACTGGTTATGGCGCAGTGCACGGTCGCGCACCGAGATCGAACGGTTGTACCACGATTCGAGGTCTATGCTGTCCACGCACACAATTTGCAGGGCGCCGCTCTCCAGCCGGTCAGAGAGGGTGTAAATCAGAGAGAAATCTTCGTTCTGGTAGAAACGGCCCATAGAGGTAGGGAAGGCTATCACCGGTCGCCCGCCGGTGCCGAACAGCAGAAGTTCCATGTCTCGATCAAGGTGGGTGCTATACCATTTATGATACTCGCGATTCATCAGGTGAAGACCTGCCAAGGAGGATTGATATATGCGCGACTGGCACTGACCATTACATCGGCGCTGATGGTATGCAATTCTAGCATGTATTTAGTCTGTCTGCAATCTGCTTGGCAGGTAGCGGTTCCACCAACAATTGGGGGCCAAGCCCCGCCTGCTCATCGAGAGTATCCACCAAGACATCAAGAGCAACAAGGGCAGCGAGCACTCAGGTGGCTATGGCAAGAATGGCAGGACTCTGGCTATACCGGGGTGGGCAGGCACAAATCCATTATGCGGGCCGCCCACCCGCGATCCGCCTCCGCACACCTTCGGCAGGATCGCTCCTATCATGGGCAGACCTGTGGTTAACATCACTGACCACCGACCACTGACCGCTGGTGACCCCCATTATCGGTGGGGGCCCCGGCGGAATTGCGCTTGACATGGCATATGCAGTACCATATAATAGCGAAGTTGACTTGTATAACCGGGCATAATAGCATGGACGACAAAAACACAAATCCCGATCTGGTGTTTAACGTGGCTCAGCTCCTCAAGGAGCGCATCGGGTCCACGCGGCGGCTTCCACTGAACACCGAACTGCTGACCCTGTACGGTGAGGAAGAGGCAGGACCGGGTGGTGCTCTGGAGGCACGCGACCTGAGGGGAGATGTGAAGGTCACGCGCATACGAGACGGCTTGCTCGTGCAGGGTGGTGTGGCCGCCCGCGTAACTTTGGAGTGCAGCCGTTGCCTTCAGGAGTTCGAGATGCCAGTGCAAGCCACGCTTGAAGAGCAGTTCCAGCCCACCATAGATGTGGAGACTGGCATGCCCGTGCAGCGAGCGGCCCATGAGGAGAACGATCAGGCCTTTAAAATTGACGCCAACCACCTCATGGACCTCACCGAGCCGGTACGGCAGGCTCTACTGGTAGAGCTTCCAATGAAACCCCTGTGCAGGGAAGACTGCGCGGGCATTTGTCCGGTGTGTGGCGCGAACCGCAACGAGGTGCAGTGCGGCCACGAAGCGCAGGTCGAAGATACCCGCTGGTGGGGCCTGAGTCAACTTCGCATCGAGGATTTCCCCGCCGGAGATGACAGCCACAGCTCAAACCCGTAGCAAACTGCGGGTCCTGTCAGCACCAGAGCGGGCCAGATAAACAGTGCCGTTATAACACCGCAGTGCCAGCGATAGGATCAACGCAGATAGCAGAGAAGTGAAGTGAAGTAAAGTAAAGTAAAGAAGGAGTAAGAGATTATGGGTGCAACGCCCAAACAGAGGATTTCCCGCAAGCGGCGGGGCGACCGCCGCAGCCAGCAGCACCTGAAGCCTCTTCAACTGGTGGAATGTCCGCAGTGCCACAACCCGCGCCTGCCGCATCACGTGTGCCCCGTCTGCGGCACGTACAGAGGCCGGCAGGTAATTCAGGTCGCGGACACTGAGACACGGCAGAGCTAAGCGCAACAGGCGCAACGAGCGAACCGTGGACCGGTACGGCATCGTTCGGAGAAGCGGAACGGGCCGCCCCTTTGCACACAGTGGTGTGACGCACAAAGGGTGCAGGCCCTATCGCTGTTGTACCTTGGCTACGGCCACTTAACTCATCGTGTTGTCCATTATGTCGGCCATTTGACCAAATTCCTTTTTGCTCGCAGAGCATACCGGGGGCATCGTGAAGTATGCGGCAATAACCGGCTGGGGTTGCGCAGTACCCGAGCGCGTGCTCACCAACGCCGATCTGGAAAAGATAGTAGAAACTTCCGATGAGTGGATAACCAGCCGTACAGGTATCCGGGAGCGGCGGCTGGCATCGGAAGAGGAGAGTACGTCCACACTGGCGGTGCGGGCGGCCCGTCAGGCGCTGGAATGCGCAGGCGTGCCCCCATGGCAGGTGGATCTGGTCATCTGCTGTACCGCTACCCCGGATTACCTCTTCCCGGCCACCGCCTGCCTCGTACAACACGAAATAGGGGCTGAGAACGCCGGCGCGTTCGATCTGGAAGCGGCCTGCGCGGGCTTCATATACGGGTTGAGCGTGGGCACCCAGTTCGTGCGCACGGGCGCCTATAAGACCGTGCTTGTGGTGGCTTCAGAAGTGCTATCGCGTTTCATAGACTGGCAAGACCGCACCACCTGCGTGCTGTTCGGCGACGGCGCGGGTGCGGTGGTATTGCAGGCCTCGGACGAGCCGAGCGGCCTGCTGTCCTTCGTGCTAGGCTCGCACGGGGTGGGGGGAGATCTGATCAAACTGCCCGCCGGCGGGGCGCGCTGCCCGGCTAGCCCCGATACCATCGCAGGCGGGGGCCATTACATCAAGATGAACGGTCAGGAAGTGTATCGCTTTGCCGTGCGCATCATGGGCGACTCGGCGATAGGCGCGCTGGACAAAGCGGGCCTCGACTACGAGGATATTTCGTTGTTCATTCCCCATCAGGCAAACATCCGCATAATCAGTTCCATCGCTGAGCGCCTGCGCCTCGACCCGGCCAAGGTGTACATTGATATAGACAAGTACGGCAATACCTCCGCGGCATCCATCCCCATTGCGCTGTGTGAGGCAGTCGCTGAAGGGCGTGTCAAAGCCGGGGACAACATCCTGTTCGTGGCCTTCGGCGCCGGTTTGACCAGCGCAGCCGGGGTGGTCAAATGGAGCCGCTGACTTGGAGCATTGGCGCTCGGGCGGGCTTGTCTTGCTGTGATCTCGTGGTAATCCACGACTGCCGCTAAAATAACGCTTACACCAACAACCAAGATGAGCAAGGTGTTACCTACAACCGGGCGTGTTGCATGGGTGTTTCCGGGGCAAGGTTCGCAGGTTGTGGGCATGGGCAAGGCCCTGTACGATGCCCACCCCTCGGTGCGCGAGCTGTATGACCGGGCAGACCGCATACTTGGCCGGCCAATAAGCGCTCTGTGCTTTTTCGGTCCAGCCGAGCAGCTACAGCAGACGGTGAACGCTCAGCCCGCATTGCTGGTCACCGAACTGGCCCACCTCACGGCCTTACGCCTGCGCTACCCGCAAGCTTTCGACAGCGCGCGATTTACGGCAGGCCACAGCCTTGGCGAATATTCGGCGCTGGTGGCGGCGGGGGTGCTGTCATTCGAGGCGGGGTTGAAGCTGGTAGCCGAGCGGGGCCGGCTCATGCACGAGGCAGGGTCGGCGCTAGACCGGCCCACAGGCATGAGCGCGGTGATCGGCCTGCCAGACGATCAGGTAGCGGCTGTTTGCGAGGAGGCCGGGGTGGATCTGGCGAACCTCAACGCCCCCGGTCAGGTGGTCATCAGCGGCCCGCTGGACGCTCTAAGCAGAGCCGAAGCGCTGGCGGCAGAGCGGGGCGCACGGCGAGCGGTGCGGTTACAGGTCAGCGCGGCCTTCCATTCGCGCTGGATGCGGCCAATGGCCGAGCAGTTCGCCCGCTGCCTCGAACAGGTGGACTTCCACCCGCCGCAGATCGAAGTCGTAGCCAACGTCACAGCCAAGCCGGTGCGTTCTACCGCCGAGATACGCGCCCTGCTGGCACAGCAGACCTTTTCGCCTGTGCGCTGGACCGAATCGGTCCGCTATATGGTCGAAAACCAAGTAGACCGTTTCGTGGAGATAGGCCCCGGCAGGGTGCTTACCGGCCTCATCAAGAGGATAGCACCACATGCCGAGGTGCTGGCATCGGATGACCTGCTTCAGGAGTCGGACCAAAATGGGTAAAGTAATCGCCGAAGTATCGTTTTCCCCTCTGGGCACGCCCACGCCAAGCGTCGGGCGGTATATACGGGCCGCGCTGGCCGTGCTCAACAGGCACCCGGAAGTGCGTTATCAGGTCAACCCCATGGGCACGGTGCTGGAAGGGGAGAGGAGCCAGATCCTGCAAGTGGTCGAAGAGATGAACGAAGCGGTGTTCGCCGCGGGAGCTTTGCGCGTGGGCACCACCCTCAAGATCGATGAGCGCCGGGACAAACCAAGCTCCATGGAAGATAAAGTGCAGTCCGTCTTGCGGGAATTAGAAGACACAGATTTGATGAGCGATGCCTGATATGTTCGAGAGAGTGCTGATCGCCAACAGGGGCGAGATCGCCCTGCGCATAATCCGGGCGTGCCACGAACTGGGCATCGAGGCCGTGGTGGCATACTCTGAGGTGGACAGGGACACCCTGCCCGTGCGGCTCGCCGACGATGCCATCTGCATCGGGCCTGCGGCACCCAGCCGCTCTTACCTGCACATCCCTTCCATCATCAGCGCCGCCGAAATGACCAACTGCGACGCTCTACACCCCGGATATGGCTTTCTCGCCGAGAACCCGTACATAGCCGAAATCTGCGAAAGGGTGGGCATCACCTTCATCGGGCCGAGTGCGCACGCAATCGAGGTGATGGCCAACAAGGTAGAGGCACGCAAGCTCATGCGGCAGGCGGGTCTGCCCATCATCCCCGGCACCGAGGAGCCGTTGCTCAACGTGGAGCAGGCACGTACCGTGGCCGAAGACATCGGCTATCCGCTGTTGCTGAAGGCTGCGGGTGGCGGCGGGGGCCGTGGCATGCGCGTGGTCAACTCGCCGGAAGAACTGGTTGAAGCTTATAATATGGCGAGGAGTGAGGCGCAATTGGCCTTCGGCAACCCCGACGTGTATCTGGAGCGATACCTCGACCGGCCCCGGCACATAGAGGTGCAGGTGCTCGCCGACCGGTACGGCAACGTGGTACACCTCGGCACGCGCGATTGCTCGCTACAGCGGCGCCACCAGAAAATCCTAGAAGAAGCGCCCGCACCCGACCTGCCCGCCCGGCTGGCCGACCAGATCGGCATGGCCGCCGTGCGCGGTGCCAGAGCTATCAAGTACCATACGGTGGGCACCTTCGAATTCCTCCTCGACCGAAGCGGCCAGTTCTACTTCATCGAGATGAACACCCGCATTCAAGTAGAGCATGGCATTACCGAGATGGTCACCGGCATAGATCTGGTCAAGTGGCAGATCAGAACCGCGGCCGGAGAACGCTTGACGCTGCGCCAGAAGGACGTTAAAATCAACGGGCACGCAATCGAATGCCGCATCAACGCCGAAGACGTGCAGCGGGGTTTCATGCCGGGTGGAGGGCTGATCGAACTGTACCTGCCCCCGGGCGGGCCGGGCATCCGGGTGGACTCGCATATCTATTCAGGTTACGTGGCACCGTCAAACTACGACTCCTTGCTGGCCAAGCTGATGGCTTGGGGCCAAGACCGGGACGAGGCCATAGCCCGTATGAAGCGAGCCGTGGCCGAATGCATAATCATCGGCCCGCCAACTACCCTGCCATTCCATCAAGAGATACTGGGCGACCCACGATTCGTAGCAGGCGATGTGCACACAGGACTGGTGGGCCAATGGCTGGAGGAACACCTCAGCGCCAAAGCCGCGCACGGGGAGGAGCTCGCCGGTGTGGGGCAGCGGTCCTGAGCAATGGCTTTGAGCGCGTCTTCACTTCACGGTAGCTCTGGCAGCTTCGCTTATCGTTACTTTGCTTGCTTGTACAGGGTGGGGTTTGCAGATGCAAGACACCAAGCTTGGCACCATACGCATCGCACCGAGCGTGCTCGCCACCATCGTCAGCCTGACCGCCCGCTCGGTGAAGGGCGTGGCCGACATGGGGGCCATATCGAGGCCGCCGGGCCGGGTGCTTCACCGCCCCAACGTCGGTAGCGCCCCGGGCGTGATTTTGCAGGTGCGTAACGGAACGATAATCACCGACGTTTATATCGTGGCGGAAACCGACACCAACCTGAAAAGGCTGGGGCAGACCATTCAGCAGAAGGTGCGAGAGGCGCTGGACCAGATGGTAGGCATGGAAGCGGAGCAGGTGAACGTGTACATCGAGGACGTAAGCGATTGACATACCGGGGGGCCATGCCCCGGCATGCGGGCCACTGTCACCCTGCATCCGGCGGACGGCGATGGCGATGGCGGGTGCGGGGGGCGTGCCAACGGCAACCGGCGACTTCGTCGGGCGATGCATCATCACCATGCCTGCGGTCATGTTCGTACTTGCATGCCACCTGCCATCAATGCAGGGCGTGGGAGGGCCAAACCCGCCTGTTGCACAATGTGAGCTGTAAACTGGCACCGGTGGTGCACACAGGGCAGTTATAGTTACCGCACCTATGGTAATGTCATCGAGGCGGCAGGCCCGAATTGCGGCACTGCAAACGCTTTACGAAGTAGACGCGACGCAACATGACGTGGAGGAGGTGTTGCGCCGTAACTTGAGCGAGCCTGCGCTTGAAGGGGCGGACAACCCGCAACCTCTGGAGCCGGCGGCGTGGTCGTATGCGAGCAAGTTGGTGCATGGGGTGCTCGAACATAAGCACCGACTGGACGAGATCATCGCAAGCTCTGCGCCAAACTGGCCCGTGGAACAGATGTCCAGAGTGGACAAGACCATCTTGCGGCTTGCAATCTTCGAGATTCTGTTTGATAATGAGGTGCCTGTGAAGGCCGCGATCAACGAGGCGGTTGAACTGGCTAAGCGGTTTGGCAGCGACAGCTCCAGCCGCTTTATCAATGGGGTGCTGGGGACAGTGGCCGCCGGCCCACAGGCCAAGAATCGGCGGGGCAAAGCTATGCCCGAGACAAAGCCCGGTCGCCCATTGCCCGACAGGCAACCACCCGAAACAGAAGCTGTCAAGCCGACAGTTAACGGGCATAACCAAGTTGAAGAGAGCTAAACGAAGAGGGGTTGAGCAAGCTTATGGCTTCTGTACGCGCTGACATCTTCAGGCGTCTTCGCTCGCTGCTCGCCGAAAGCCTCGGAGCAGAGGAGGAAGAGATCACGCTCGATACGAACGTGTACGACGACCTGAACGCCGATGTGATAGAATTCCACGACGAGGTTATACCGCTGATCGAGCAAGAATTTGGCCTTACCATCGAGGATGAAGACGTTGATCAGCTCACCACGGTGCGCGAACTGGTGGATTATCTGGTAGAAAACATCTAAATTACGCTATCAACTATTACTAACTCATCTTCTTCCGGAGAAAGGAGAACCAACAAAATGGCGACTGCTACCGAACAACTGCGAGACGCAGCAGTGCAACAGTATGGCATTGACCCGTCGGAGGTCGAGGGGAAGGACGCCCGCGAACTGACCAACTTGCTTCTGCGTAGGATAGCCGAAGACAAGTACAAGGTCAGCCCCTCGGAAACTGAGGGACAGGATACGCGAGGTCTGGTCCAATTGCTTCTGCAAAACATGGTGAGCGACCTGCTCAAAGTGGACAAGAGCAAGGTCACACCCGATACCGCCTTCTCCGATCTGGGCGCCGATTCGCTGGATATGGTGGAGTTGCTGATGACCATCGAGGACGTGTTCGAACCGTTCGGAGAGATGAAGATCCCCGAGGAAGAAGCGAACATCGCCACCGTTGGCGAAGCAGTGGACCGCATCACCAGCTATTTGGAAGAATACGCATCCAAATAACCTTACCCCGGATACGAGCCGGCCAAGGCAGTGCCAAACGCAGGATTCGGGTCCATGCGGGCCTTTCGCAATGCCGGCAGTACTGCTGGCCGCCGATGATGCGGATGCGGATGATAGCGCTTGATTGGGCAGGCGGTAGAGCCTATAATGGTTCTACCGCCGGTGTTTTTGTCGCAAGCGCAAACCCCGTCTAAGATGCCTGTATCGCCTAGCCTATGAGCGCCACCGCACCAGCCCCACCCACCACATCGAGACCACAGGGCCGCCGCAGTCGCGGCGCCGACCGCCCCCGCCCCACCGTGCATATCCGCCCCGACGGCAGCCGGGACGTAGAGCTACCGTTCATCGAGCATATGCGCGAGTTGAGGTCGAGGCTGATCAAGAGTGTGCTGGCGGTGGTAATAACCACACTGGTCAGCCTGACCTTCGCAGAGCAGGAAGTGAGGATTCTGGTGGAGCTTGCCCGCCCCCACAGGCTGATCGCCCTGACCCCCACCGAGACCTTTGTGGCCTATCTGAAGGTAGCCTTCTACACCGGAATCGCGGCGGCCATGCCGGTGCTGGTCTACCAGCTATTCCGGTTCGTCGCGCCGGGGCTAACCCGCTCCGAAAAACGCTGGGTGCTGATGAGCCTGCCTGCCGTGACGCTGTTCTTTGTAGCGGGGGTGGTGTTCTGCTATTTTGTGGTGTTGCCAAGCGCACTGGGGTTCCTGTTGAGCTTCGGCGGGGATCTAGTGGAGAATATGCCTTCGGTATCCCAGTTCCTGAGTTTCGTGACACGGTTCATGCTTGCAGTGGGCCTCGCGTTTGAGACCCCGGTGGTCATATTCATCCTTGCAAGGCTGGGGGTAGCCACGCCCACGCGGTTGAGGAAGTTCCGCCGATGGGCATACGTGTTGGCATTCGTGATCGCCGCCATAATCACCCCCACGCCTGACCCCATGAATCAGGCAATAGTGGCTATCCCGATAATTGTGCTGTACGAGATAGGCGTGCTTTTTGCGCGGCTGGGCCTGCGCAAGCCGCCGGTAGCCCAACCCCAGCCATGATTGCGGCGCATTGTTCATGCTAAGCCCCGCTCACACAACCGAGCTTCCGGAAACCCCTTCGCCGGCGTCCACAGCCCGGCCCGCGGTGGTGCCCGGCCGGCTACAGGCACGCCTTGGGGACGTGCTCACGCTGTCGTTGTGCTCGGTGCTGTTCTTCGCGCTGTGCGTTTACCAACTCGACTTACCCGGTCTGTACACCGACGAAGCATTCGACGTGGTGCCCGCCATGCAAATCCTGCGCGGCCATCCTGTTGAACTGCAACGCGGCGTAGGCATCCACCTGTTCGGTGTGGACCTGCCTCTCATGTCGAGCAGCGACTATCAGGGCGTTACCAGCACCTATCTGGTGCTGCCCTTTTTCGCCCTCGGGGGCATCAACGTCATCTCACTCCGACTGATGACCGTCACTGTGGGTGTAGTGGGCATCGTGGTGGCTTTCTTTCTGGCTCGCACATGGTTCGATACGCCCACAGCCCGCCTGACTGCGCTGATGCTGGCGGTCTCGCCGTCATGGGTGTTCTTCAGCCGCTTGGGAGTGTACGTGGTGTCCGAGGTGATGCCCATTGCGGGGGGCGCTCTGCTCGCCTGCACGATATGGGTCCGGCGCAGACCCTTGGGGGCGCGTAATACCCCGTTGTACGTAGGGGCGTTCCTTCTAGGGCTGGGTTTGACCACCAAACTGCTTTTCGTGTGGTTCATCAACGCGGTGCTGTTCATGGCGCTGGTGTTCTATGGCCCTTCTGTATGGCGACACCGACACGCATGGTGGCGGGAGCGATGGAGGGTGCTGCGGGTGGGCCTGCTGGCTCTGGTCGCGTTCTGCGTGGGCGCGTTCCCATTTCTCCTGTATAACCTGCTCACCAGAGGCACGTATTATCTGATACGAGACACGCTGAGCAACATGCAGAGCACCACCCATGGGGTGAACAACACCAGCATCCTGCGCAACCTATGGACCAAGGCCGAGGACTTCAGGGTGCTGTTAGACGGTAGCTATTTTTGGTTTCAGCGCGAATGGAACCAATTCTATGCCAACCCGGTTACCCCTATAGCGTTCATACTATGCGCCGTGGGGTTAGTGGCGCTCGTGCTGGCAGCAAGGCCAGTAACATTGGCGCGTCCCCGGCTGGCGTGGTGGCCTGTGTTGAGCGCGGTGTTTCTGGTGGTGGCTCTGGTCATGACGATGATCCTAGGCACACGCCCGGTGGTGCAGGCATGGGAGATGGCTGTCGTTCTGGCTGTCTGCACTATCGCCGTAGCATTAACCCTGCTCACCGGCCTCGCACCGCTCAGGGTTCGCTCACCACGCAATGGGCAACCCCTGCCCACCGAACCGGGGCCGGACACGTCAGGTGGGCGTCTATCTGCCGCCGGCTGGCTTCTGTTAGGCACGGCCATGTTGGCGGGCTATTTCTGGTGGTTCGCAGGAGCGGGCCGGCCATCGGGTCCCGCGCCGGGCGGATTCCTCGGCCTGTGGCCGGTTGACGCGGCGGGGTGGCTGTTCTGGACATCCACTCTGGCCCTGATCGTTCTGCTCGGATTGCACCCACGCCCCGCACCCCATCAGAGGGCGGTAGTTGCCACTGTAGGCATCTTGGTGCTGGTGTTGGTGCAGAGCGCCGTCACAGTATCGGGCCTGTGGAGCACCCACCTGTTGATATTGCTGCCCCTTCCGCAGATGACCATAGCCGCTTTTGTGATGGCCCTGACACGCCGTTGGGTGCCGCGTTGGTCCCCGGCCACAACCGCGGGCACCCGCACCCCATGGGTGAGTGCGATGCGCGTGCTGCCCGCCTTACTCATCGTGGGCAGTATCATCGCCTTGGATCTTGTAGTCGACTACTCATACCACCGAGATCTGGCCAAGACAGGCGGCGGCTCAACTTTCTCGGATGCCATATACCGGCTGGTGGAATACCTTGAAGAGCAGCCGCCCGGCACTCGCGTCGTCGCCATGGACTGGGGTTTCAGGAGGCCCATCCAACTGTTGACCGAACAGCGGGTAGACCCCATCGAAGCCTATGGTATGAAGAATCCCCCACCGCCTGAGTTCTACACAGCATTGCGCGACCTGCTGAGCCACCCCAACACCCTCTACCTGTTTCACACCCGGCAAGGCTCGGCCTATCCGCGCCATGATGCATTCCTTCAGGAGGTGGCAGCGGCAGGTAAGCGGGCCGAGTTGATCAAAACCTTCTACCACCGTGATGGCATACCGGTGTACGAAGTGTATACCGTGCGCTAACAGGCACGGGAGCCGGCCCACCTTCGTCCATTTCACAAGCGCCCACCACGTGCGTGGACAGGGTGCTGGGTCCCTGCCCTGCCGTGCCGTGCCATGCCGTGCCCCAAGGTTTAACTCAGCAGGTGAGCAACACCACAGCCCTTCTCTCACAAGGGGAGAGGGGTCGGAGGTGAGGGCATGGGGCGTGGGGCATGAATAGCGGTTGCAATCGCGAGAATTGTTTGGTATAATAGCAAAGCACACGGGCGTGTAGCTCAGTTGGTTAGAGCGCAGTCCTGATAAGACTGAGGTCCCTGGTTCGAGACCAGGCTCGCCCACCCGCTGGATTTTGGGTCGCCCTCTGTCCGGGGTCCAAAATCCAGAAATTTGTGCGGCGCATTCGTCTAGTGGCCTAGGACACCTCCCTTTCAAGGAGGAGATCAGGGGTTCGAATCCCCTATGCGCTACCACCCACCTACCCACCCAAACCCACCTAAACCCCGTCCCCCACCGGACGGGGTTTATTTTTCGCCCGCTCACACGCCCTGCCTCATGCAAAGGGCCGCAAGGTCAGGTACCGTTTATACTAATTATCCGAGCAAAGGCGATAAACACCGGGGTGCAGTGGAGCTTCCCTGCAGGCGGTTACCCTTTGGGTGCGGGGTATAAATGCCCCCCAGTCCCCACAACTTATAGCCTTGCTATGAAGAATTGGTATTAGAACGTCTCGCTATAGCCCTGCGGGGGGTGCTCTGCCCAGAAACGGTCCAATATCCAGATGACCTCGCGCTCGCTGACCGGCGGCAGGTAGGCATAGTAATGAGAGCCTGTGAAATCGGGGTCGTTGCTAACCTCCAGCGACAGCAGTTCGTCCACGTAGCCGCGCACCCGCTCGACACCTTCCACGTGACACACGGGCACGGCAACCACCATGCGCGCGGGTTCCAGCTTGCGTACCGATACCGCCGCGGCAATCATCGTGTAGCCTGTGGACAGGCTTTCGTCCACGATTACCACGGTGCGGCCTCTCAAGTCCGGGTAGGGACGGCCCCGGCGATACGTTTGTTGGGTGCGCTGAACCTCGGCCCATGCCGGGATGGACAAACGCTCGATCTCGTCATCAGACAACCCGTGCTGTGAGGCCAGCGACCTATTGACGAGAAGTGTGCGGTCGGGGGTCACCACCGCCAACGTGCTGTCGGTGGTGCCCGGGGCGACGATCCTGCCCGGTATCACCAGATCGAGAGGCGCGCTGAGACTGCTGGCGACGGCGGCGGCCACCGGCACGCCATCCGGGGGTATGGCCAAGACGATGGCATCCTGCCCGGCAAGAATGTGCTGTAGCTCGGCGGCCAGCTCCTGCCCTGCATGAATGCGGTCCCTGAAGCGTGGGCGAGGGCGCGGCGGCTCTATCGGTTCCGGTTCGGGGTCGGGGCGTTGTGCACGCAATTGGTTATCTCGCAATTTGGTCCGTACCTCTCTCTGCTCGCCATTGAACCATATACCAATTCACCATAGAAAGGCCATGAATTGTAGGGAGGTGGAGAAGTGAGGGACACCCTCACAATCCCGTCAGGGGAGTGCCCCTGCACCCCCATTTGTAAGGTGTGCCACATCTTACCACCATGCTTCATCTCCGGTATGTGATGAGCTAACTGAACACCCGCGGCAGGCGGCGCTTCCATGCACCCGGTATGACGGCCTCTATGATATCGTCCACAGTTACTATACCCAGAATGCGGTTGTCAGCATCTACCACGGGCACAGCCAGCAGGTTGTATTTGGCAAGCACGGCGGCCACCTCTTCACGGGGATCGGTGGCCCTGACATAGATGACCGGAGTGGTCATGAAATCGGTGACAGGCCGGTCGGGGTCGGCGGTGATCAGGTCCCATAACGACACAACCCCCACCAATCGGTCCTGCTCATCGGTGATGTATATGTAATGGATGCCCTCGGCTTCACCATGGCGTGCCATTTGTCTCAGGCGTTCGATGACCTGACCGGCAGTAAGGGACGAAGGGATGGTGATGAAGTCGGTGGTCATAATGCCGCCTGCGCTCTCCTCAGGATAGGCGAGCAGTTCACGAACGTCTTCGGCCTCTTCCTGATCCATTCGGCTGAGCAGGTCGGCGGCGCGGGCGGCGGGCATGTCCCCCAGCACGTCGGCGGCTTCGTCGGGGTCCATCGCCTCCAGAATATCGGCGGCACGCTCGGGTTCGATGCTCTCGATAGCCGCCACCTGACGCTCCGGGTCCTCTATCTCCTGCAAAGTATCGGCGGCGAACTCGGTGTCCAGCGTAGCCAGCAAGTAGTCACCCGCTTCTATATCCAACTGCTCAACGATGTCGGCAAGGTCCGCCGGGTGCATTTTCTCCAGATCGTAGCGTGAAACCTTGAGCGATACGCCCTCTGGCCCTATGCTGGTAGGGTCTACCTGATTCCACGGGATAATGCCCTGTTGGTTACGCATGCCCAGCGTCTTCAGCAACCTGTTGATCGGCTTTTCAAGGCCAACGCGGCGGGCCAGACCCGCGGGGGTAGCATCCACGGCCACCAGTCGGTATTTGCCGTTGACGTAGGCGAACTGCAAGTCGTTCACGCGCACCACACGCCTGCCGTTGATGTCAATTATCTGCTTGTCCAGCACTTGCTTGGCCAGACCGATCTCGTTGCCCTGCGGCTCGTACAGGGTGAGCTCACGCAGTCGTCCATTCAACACTATGCCTTTTCGGTCCATGCGAGCCACATCGAGGGCCGAGATGAGGTATTCCTGCCCCTCGCGGAGCAGGCCGATAGCCACCACAGCCGGGAAGCCTTCGTCGGCGGTGACGTATACGTCAGCCAGTTTGCCCACCGGCTCGTTGCGACCGTCATAGACTGTACGGTTGAGCAGTTCGCTGAGGAATGGCATGGCATTACACTCAGGACCGACCGGAATCTGCCTGTCCCTTCTCCAGAGCGCCAAGAGAACCCATAGCCGTCCATAGCAAGTCGTCTACACTCATGCCACCGCTCTGCATTAGCTGTGCCAGCAAGCGAGGCACGAGCTGGCGGGCGGTGGACTGGCGCTCCTCGGGCGAGAGGCCTTCGAGGAAGCGGTCCACCACATGTTGCATCAGCACCAGTCGCTCGTCTGCGTCCATCTGGGCCAGCATGCTCTCTACCACCGAGAGGATAAGGGCATGCTTCTCTTCGACGCTCATCCCTGCCAGCGTGCGCTCTACAATGTCCTCGACGAATTTCAAAGGCACACCTCCTACGCGTTATCAGGGGATTATACCATACATGGTGTGCAGTGCTGTTCCACCCTGCATTTCGCTCATAGGCATAGGCATAAGTATAAGCATAGATAAGGACAAATATGCTTATCCTGATAGTACGTATTGGTGATGGTAACGGGGTATGCCGCAGTGTAACATACAAGAGAGCGGAGCTCACGCCCTCTGTGTGTTAGCACTTACAGGAGAGGACTGCATCATGCGTGCGCGTTGCGTAGCGCTATTCGATGGCGCCTTATATGCAATGAAAAGAGGAGCGAGGGGAGGGCAAAACCCTCCTCCTACCCCTTCCCCCATGGTTCCGGGCGTGTCGTGGGCGTGCCTGCTTGTGGTGCTGGTAGCAGCCACCGCGTGCAGTCCCACCACTGCTAAAGTGCTGCCCACCCGCGTGTCTCAAACTGCGGTGGCGGTCATGCCCGCGGCTCCTACCGACACGCCAGCCCCCACCAATACCCCGGCCCCCACGCCCACCGCCACCGAGTTCCCCACCCCCGTGCCCCCTCCCCCGATGGCCCTGAACACCGAGCAGGTGGACAGACAGGCGCAGGAGGTCATGCAAGCCACCGCTAAAATACGCGGCCTCAAGGCCAAGCATCAGGTAACCAGACACTTTCTCTCGCCAGCACAGCTCAAGTATCTGCTCACTCAGCGCACGCTGGCCGAGTACACCCGTGATGAAGCCCGCCGTGACGTCAGGAGGCTGTGGCTCCTCATGTTCATTGACGACCCCACCATGGACTTCCGCGCACTAGAGGTGGAGTTCGCGGGTCAAGCCATACTCGGCTTTTATGACCCCGCCAAGAAGGAGCTTTTCGTGCGCACCGACCAACCCACCCTCTCGCCCATGTCCAGAGAGACGCTGGCGCACGAATTCGTGCACAGCCTCCAAGACCAACACTATGACCTGCAAAACCTGCTGCGCGAGGACGTGGACGAAGACCGGTCGCTGGCCATCCGTGCGCTGGTAGAGGGCGACGCCACTATATCAGGCCTGCTGTACGTCTACCACAACATGGACGCGAACGAATGGCGAAAGCTCTTCAAGAACACGAGCGAGGCACAGGTGGCCCCCGCCGTGCCCACCCGGGCGCCCGTCTACCTGCAAGAGGCTTGGAAGTTCCCCTACACCTATGGATCCGACTTTGTGCTGGCACTGGCCCAGCCCGGCGAGTATGCACCGGTGAACCGCGCCTTCACCGACCCCCCTAAGTCTACCGAGCAGATAATGCACCCTGAAAAATACACGCACACGCCGCGTGATGAGCCACTGCCCGTGCAGTTGCCCGACCTCGCGCCCGTGCTCGGCTCAGGCTGGCAGATGGTGGAGACCGACACGCTCGGCGAGTTCCACCTGATGATCATGCTGATGGAGAATTACGTGGACCGGCCCGAAGCCGCCGAGGGCTGGGGCGGCGCTCGCTATGCCCTTTATGAGAACGGGGACGAAGCTCTGGTGGTGATGGGCAGTCGCTGGGATACGCCCGCCGATCTGGCCGAGTTCGAGGAGGCCCTCACCAGCAGTTTCAAACTGTTCCAGCGGTTCGACCCATACGAGCCGGTGTGGCACGACACGAAGGGCCGGGTGTGGGGCCTCAAACGCTCCGGCGACCAACTCATGTTCGTCAGCGGCACCGATGCCGATGTTGTGCGCAAGGTGATGACGAGCCTCGCGCCATAGCATCATGCCATACATATTAGGACATATTAGGCGTTAGGCGGGCCAACAGGCCAACCTTCAGCTTACGGAAACAGAAACCCCGGACAATCCTGACGGACCATCCGGGGGTTTCTGTTGCCTTCAGAGGCTCAGCACCTCTGAAGTGCCTTCAGTATACATCCGTATCCGAAGGTTGTCAATAGGTTTCCCGCCGATTTTTCCACAAAACTCGTCATATTGGAAGGTGCTCTTTGCCCCACTTGCCCACGGTTGCGGGCCGGCCCCGCCCCTTATTATGATGGAGCCATATGTGCAACAGTCGGAGGACCGGCCTCAACCCCGGAGGAAGGGCATCGGCGAACACGCATACCCCCACGCCCCACCCTGAACAAGACCGCAGACCAACCGGGAGCGTGGGCGTCTCGCCCGCATGTTTAGCACCTAACCCTGCCTTCGCACTGTGGGCAGGCCGCCCGCGCTCCGTCACCAGCTCCGTCCAGATGCCTTTGGTGGGTCTTAGTGGAGTGGTCACTTTCGATGAAGAGGCAGAGCTTGGCTCCGATTATTGGTAGGCCGGCACCGTTGGTTATATAATAGCACGAGATTCTGGTACAGGAGGTGCATAAGCCTGCCATGCCCGCACATTACCCCGACAGCAACCCTGATGTTGAGGTCACCCTTGTAGAAAACGCTCGCATATACACTATGGACGACCACCTGCCGACGGTCGAGGCTATGGTCTTGCGTGGCGGTCAGGTGATCGCGGTGGGCAGTCGAGAGGAGCTTGACGGACTTCAGGGGACGGCCAGAAGGGTTGACGCGGGCGGCCATGCAATCGTACCCGGCCTGATAGACGCTCACATCCATTTTCTGTCTTATTCGCGCGGCCTGAGCCGGATCAATCTGGATGGGGTAGATTCTAAAGAGCGAGCGCTGGCGATGGTAGCCGAGAAAGCAAAGCAGACCCCGCCGGGGCGGTGGATACTGGGCGCGGGCTGGAACCATAACCTGTGGGACCCGCCGGTCTTCCCCACTCGCTACGATTTGGATCGCGTGGCCCCGGCCAACCCGGTGTATCTGGACCGCAAGGACGGGCACAGCGCGTGGGTGAATAGCCTTGCCCTGCAACGCGCTGGCATCACCCGCCATACGCCTGACCCGCCCGGCGCGGCCATCGGCAGAGACCACACCGGCGAACCGGACGGCATGCTGTTCGAGAGCGCCACCCTGCTGGTGCGCCGCGCCATCGAAGACCCGCTCGAAGACCCTGTGGAGGCTATGCGGCAGGGGTTCCGCGAGCTTGCGCGTATGGGACTCACTGCCATCCACGACATCGAGGGTCCAGACGCATTCAGCGCCTTGCAAATTATGGATACAGCGGGCCAACTGCCCCTGCGCGTGGTAGCCTTCCTGCCATATTACCGGCTGGATGAGGCCATAAGTCTGGGACTGCGCACCGGCTTCGGCTCAGACCGCCTGCGGGTAGGACCGGTGAAAATCTTCAGCGACGGCTCGCTCGGCTCGGTCACCGCCGAGATGCTGGAGCCATACGAAGGCCAGCCGCACAACCGGGGCATCCCCACCATCCCACAGGACGAGCTTGAGCAGGCCATAATCCGGGCCGCCTCTGCGGGCATTCCCTCTGCCATCCACGCCATAGGGGATGCGGCCAACCGGCGCGTGCTGGACGCCTTCCAGAAGGCGCGCGAGGCCGAAGCACACAGCGGCACGACCTCTACCCCGTCCCCAATGTGGGGCACCCATCTGATACACCGTATCGAGCACGCCCAGCTCCTGCACCCGGACGACATCCCGCGCTTTGCGCAGTTGCGGGTGGTGGCCTCCATGCAACCCATCCATGCTACCTCGGACATGCAAGTGGCCGACCGGCTGTGGGGCAGGCGCGCGCGGTATGGTTACGCGTGGCGCAGTCTACTGGATGCCGGCGCATTGCTGGCCTTCGGCTCGGACGCGCCCGTGGAGACGCCCGACCCCATCGCAGGCATCCACGCCGCGGTCACCCGGCAGGACAAAAACGACCTGCCCGAAGGTGGCTGGTATCCCCAAGAATGCATCACTGTGGAAGAAGCGGTGCGGGCCTACACCGTGGGCGCGGCCCGCTCGGCCCCGTACCTGCCGGGCGTTACCGGCAGGCTGACCCCCGGCTCGGTGGCCGACTTTGTGGTGCTGGACCGCGATATATTCAGGGTGGACCCACGAGACATAAAGCACGCGCGTCCGCTGGCTACCGTGGTGGGCGGTCGGCCCGTGTACGATCATTCGGGCATGTTCAATTAATTGAGGCATGGTCATAAATCAGGATCATGCGTAATTCCACGCTCACATTAGGGGCCAACGAGGACCAAGATAAGCACTTTCGCGGTCTGTTGGGCGTTCCACCACGCGTGAAAAACGAATTATGACCATGCCTCAATTAATTGAAATTAATAGCTAGACAGATTTGTGTGCGTATAGTATAATTGTAGTATACGCATGAATATGATCCGGGTGAACCACAGCTCATAATGGCTGGGTATTCTTCATGTTTAAAAGGAAAAGTATATATAAAGCAGGAGGTTTGAACGAATACTATCTTCGATAAGATAGAACTCATTTCAAATGGATGGACAACTGTCGTCGTTTGGTTGTTCGTTATGAGCGTCATCCGCACATCTACTAGAGCGTGTTATGAACTTTGAGGGTTGAAGTTGATAAAATTGGGGTATGAACAGAAAAGCATACCCCAGCGATGTGAGTGACGAG
>DAOTTC010000028.1:0-16602 GCA_034437815.1 Chloroflexia bacterium
CAGGCGGAAGCCGTACTCGATCAGGGTGAGCTTGCGCGAGCGGTCGCCCCCGTACATGCCGCGCACCTGCGGCAGGGTGATGTGCGATTCGTCCACCATGAGCAGGAAGTCGTCGGGGAAGTAGTCCAGCAGGGTCCACGGCTGTTCGCCGGGTGCGCGGCCCGACAGGTGGCGCGAATAGTTCTCCACCCCGGCGCAGTAGCCGGTCTCCTGAAGCATCTCCAGATCATAGCGGGTGCGCTGTTCGAGGCGCTGAGCCTCCACCAGCTTGCCCTCGCTCTTCAGCTGAGCCACGCGCTCTACCAGCTCGGCCTCGATGTTGCGGATGGCCTCGACCAGCCTCTCTTCGGATGTGAGGAAGTGCTTGGCCGGGTAGATATTGGCCTCGGTGCGCTCCACCAGCACTTCGCCGGTGAGCGGGTCGAACTCGAGGATGCGCTCCACCTCGTCGCCCCAGAACTCGATGCGCAGGCCCAACTCTTCGTAGGCGGGCATCACCTCCAGCGTGTCGCCGCGCACCCGGAAGGTGCCGCGTACCAGCGACTGGTCGTTGCGCGTGTAGTGGATGTCCACCAGATGGCGCAGTACCTTGTTGCGGCGCATCGTCTGGCCCTTCTTGAGCGACAGCACCGTCTTGCCGTACTCTTCGGGCGAGCCGAGGCCGAATATGCACGACACCGAGGCCACGATTATCACATCGCGCCGCTCGAACAGGGCACGGGTAGCGGCGTGGCGCAGTTTGTCTATCTCCTCGTTGATGTCCGCGTCTTTTTCGATGTACAGGTCGTGCTGGGGCACGTAGGCTTCGGGTTGATAGTAGTCGTAGTAGGACACGAAGTATTCGACGGCGTTGTCAGGGAAGAAGTCGCGGAACTCCTGATACAATTGGGCGGCCAGCGTCTTGTTGTGGGCCAGCACCAGCGTGGGGCGCTGGGTGGCCTCTATCACCTTGGCCATGACAAATGTCTTTCCTGTGCCCGTGGCTCCCAGCAGGGTCTGGTGCTTGTAGCCCTTATTGATGCCTTCCACCAGCTTGTGGATGGCCTGCGGCTGGTCGCCCAGCGGCCTGAAGTCGGACACCAGTTGAAATTCCGGCATGCTGTTGTCTCCTGTCCTAACCTGCGTTTCCCACCCTGCTCGCCCCTGCTCGCCCCTGCTCGCCTGCCCTGTTTTTCTGACCGGCTTTGAGGAGCAGGGCCATGTCTGCCCCTATAGCTTACCCTTATGCCCTCCCGATCCCCGATCGCCTGAGACCGCCGTGGTGCCCTTAGCGGCTCAGGTTCCACCAAGCATCGGGGGCCAAGCTCCACCAATATGGGGGAAGTAAAGTAAAGAGCCGGGGGACATTTGTACCCTCATACCCCCAGCAGGGGAGTGCCCCTGCACACCCATAAAGGGGGAGAAGACAAGTGGGGGACATTTATGCCCCGTACCCAGAGGGTACCCGCCGAACAGGGGACTGATCTAAGCTCCCTGCCAACCCCCGATTGTTGTTGATAGCACCAGCTGTGCTCTGTGCTCTATGTGCCTCTGTGGTTCCGCTCCTTCCACCCTAATTATAGCACATTTGTGCAGGTGGGCGGGTCCGCCTCAGGCAGTATATTTTCGGTGGCTAACACGCGGGTGGGGCGCCTGCGCTTCCAAGTAAGCCCTCCACACCCCCGATTCTGATGAGCGTGCACCCGCCTGCCGACAGGCGCACGGGATATTCCACACCTCGGAAGCGCACCATGCCTTCAACTGCCTCCGCACCCTCCGATCGTGTATCGTGGACAGTCACGAGCATCACTGCTCCTTGCGGTCCGTCCAGCGCCACCGCCGTCAGCCCTTCGTCCGCCACCACCTCATCGCTTTCGTCGTGTGCGAACACTTCCTGCGGCAGGCGGCACGCCACCCGACGCGTGGTGTACAGAGTGCCATCGCACACGAAGAAGGAGATGCGCTCGCCACGATATGGCAGGTTGCGCACCACCAACCACCGCCAGCCTGCCGGCAGGTTGGGGTTGACCTCCAACCCCTGCCCATGCTCAGCACCGCCCTCGCTCGCGCCCGCGGTCACCCCGGCCAGACCCTCTATGCCCAGCCACAGGTAGGTGGGCGGCATCCACGGCGACATAGCCATGCCGAGGCTCTCAAAGCTCTCCCCGTCCAGCCATTCCGGAAACTCGCCCGGCACCACGTGCCCCCATTTCGCCGGGTCCTGCGGCTCGCACAGCGCGTACAGGTGGTCCATAACCTCCACCAGCCGCTCTGGGTACAAACGGCGCCCCGCATAAGCCACCCATGCCGACAGGTTGGGCCACACCCCGCCCATCAGCCCGTGCCCGAAGTACGGGTGGTACTCGGCCTCGCCCAGCCCCACCGTGCGCACCCCATACGGGGTGTAGAACTGCGGCCCGTACAACAGATCGAGGATGCGTCGGGCGCGCTCCTCGTCGGCTACCCCTGCCAGCACCGGAAAGATCAGGTCGGCAGTGCGCGTGACGTTAGCCCCTTCCCCACTAAGGCTGAGCACGTACAGCCCGTCGGGCGTGCCAAGGCGCGCGTTGATAGCTTCGCGCAGTCGGTCAGCGGCCCACCGCCACCGTCGGGCGTCGTCCTCGCGGCCCAACTCATCGGCCAGCGCGGCCCCCTGCCGGAGCGCCCAGCAGCACAGCGCGTTGACCTCGGTGACCGCCCCGTTCAGGGTGTAGCCGGGGATGATGTTGCGCCACGTGGCACTGCCCCACACGTCCGTCCCCTGCACCGCGCACCACACCAACCCGCCCATATCATCGCGCCGCTGGGCCAGCACCCAGTCGCAGGCCTGTGCCACGGCAGGATATGCCCGGCGCAGGAAGGCCTCATCGCCGGTCACAGCGTAGTGGTGGTGCGCGCCCAACACGAAAAGGGGCGTGTCGTCGTTGATGTTGAGGCCATAGTCTTCGCGCTGGCCGGTGTCGGCATGCACGTACTCGGCGATCTTACCCCCCTCGTGCACCCCGTACCGCAGTATCAGGTCGTACATGCCCTGCACGAAGCCGGGGGTGAGCCAATCGGCGCCCATGCCATACCACGCGCAATCGCGCACCACCACGATGTCCTGAGGTGGGTCGTTGGTGAAGCCCATGCCCAGCCGGTACTCGTGCTGCACGCGCACGGTGTTGGCCTTGGCCCACTGCAAGCCCCGGTTGATGCGCGCGTTGGGCGTGTGCACGAAGGCCGTGCCCAAGACGGCATTGTAAGCCGAGCGGGTGAGGGCCAGCGCCTCCTCCCATGTGGGGAAGGTATCGGCCAGCAGTTGGGCGCGCAGTGCGTCCGGCCCGTCGGTGCCGGTAGCCAGCACAAAGGGCAGGGCCACGTGCTTGTGGGGGGTCAGGGTCAGTTCGAACACCAGCCGGGCGCGCCCCGGCTCGCTGAAGGTGGCATGCGGCTCGCCCGGCAGGAGGATGGCGCGCACCTCGCCCGCACTGCCCAGCACCGTGTCCCAGCGGTCCACCCGCAGGGGCACCGTCTCGGCCCACAGGATGGCACGCGCCACGTTGTCCACTGTATAAGGCTCCACACGCTGACGCACCCGGCGTTGCGTATGATAGCGCTCAGGCTGTTTGGTGTGGTGGCGGGTGTACACGGGCGGCCAGCGCACGTCCAGCGTCACCGTCACTTCGGTGTGCGAGGTGGCCAGCAGGCTGAGCACGGTGTAGAAGCGGCTCCCCTCGCCCGCAGGCGCACCGTATGGCACGAACACCATCTTGTGAGCCTCCAACCCCTGCCCTTCAGAGCGCAAGGTGGTGATCTGATGGCCGGGGTAGAACCGAGTGTGCACCGGCTCGAGGGACCGGCCGTCGGCCTGTATATAAAACTCTATGCGCCCGCACAGCCAGTCGTTACTGCCCGCATGCCAGAAGCCGTCGAGGTTGGAAAGGCGGTCGGTGCGCGCAAAGCAGTCCAGATTGCCGTAACTGCCCCCGCTCCACAGCTTTGATACAGGATAGGTGTAACACAGGCTATTGTATAGATCTATCATTGGTGGTATATATACTTTCTATTAGATTGGTAGATGTGGACCGTCCAGACTGTCCATCTGGACGTGCCTTCCGGGTTACCACACCAACGAAAAGGACACCAAGACCTCTACCAACCCGATTATACGCCATCATCGGTACTGCCGGAACGCCTTTTCAACAGACACCATGCACCTATCGTCGAGGGGCTCGTCGAGGGGCCGGTCTACAGGTCAAACGGGGGTGTGAGTTTGGATCGTGTCTGTCTCTTCGATAGGTCGTTCCGATTTGTTGCCCCAACCATGTCGAATAATGGTCATCTGTCGGGAATATCTTGGTAAGACGGGGGCAGTGGGCTAATAAAAACGTGCGGTCCCGAGCCGACCCTGTTCGCTGTGTCTATTTATCTCAGTGCACCAAGCGTCAAATTCGGAGGAAGCTGATATGCAAGAGCTTATGTATACCGGTCACCCGCTCGTAGACGTGGGCGTGGCCACCATCACGGCTTTCGCTCACAAGTACGAGCCTTCCGAAGTGACATCAGAAGAACTCGCTTTGGTAAGGCAGTACATCGAGGACCGCTACACCGTACGGCCCATGAACTCGGTGGTGAGCGTCGTGTTTACAACAAACTCAGATTACTTGCAACCCAGTTGGACCCTCGAAAAACGCAGGGAAATGGCTAGGTTATTGTTGAATGGGGACTACCCAAAGCATAAAGTAGGGGGCCAAAAGTGCGTGTTCTGTGGGCGGTCTGCAAGTATGAAGGCATTTCGTCAATACATCCCACTATTTGGTGGTGAGGGTGCATTTAACTTCTATCCCGAAGGCGGGCTGGGTATACCAGTGTGCAGTGCCTGTATGCTGGCTATACAGGCATTTCCACTTGGTTCAGCCAAGTGCAATGGTCGCGTGCTCATAGTACATAGCGACTGCAACGAGGTTACATATGCCTTCGCCTCTCGCTTCCTCGAGAAGAACCTGAATTATCTGCAAATGGCCTCGCTGGAGAAAATCCCCGACATGAGCTTCCCAAGGACCCTGCTTTTGGAGACCCTGTTGAGCATCGAAGAGGACCGATTGAGGATCAACCGGCGGAGGCCATGCTCGATCACCGCTTACCATCTGACCAACTACGGCACAAGTGCAAATGTTACCCTGTATCACCTACCACTGGGTGTGATGAACTTCATTCTGGATGCGAATACGCCCACGTACCGGCAGGCATGGAATGACCTCGTAGCCCGGGGTTGGGAACTATCTAGAGCTAAATCCAAGAAAACCAAGCCTGAAGATCAGGAGAAAGGAGAAAGCCGACAACGCAATTTCTTCTATGAAGACCTGTTCACTTTGCCCGAACAGGCATCGCGCTTCCTGCGCACCTACTTCCTGCGCAGGCCGATCAAAAGCACATCAGACACCGACCCGCGCCGCACCTACTCGCTCAGCAAAGATCTGGGTCTGATATCGTGGCAATTAACAGAACTATTCCTTGAGAGGGTGATGAATATGGACCAGACACGTATTACCGCCATAAAGCAGGTGGCCGACAAACTGGCTGACTATGCTATCCGGCAGGATGAGCGGCTGTTCCTGCAAATCCACCGTGCACGTGGCTACCCGGAACTGCGCTGGCGGCTCATCAATGCCAGCATATCCTCTGTGAAAGCAGGCGGACCCCCATTGCTCAGTTTTGAGGACTTCATCGAAGTGTTCGAAGAAGGAGAGGACATCGCCCGCCCCGACTGGTCGCTGGCCCGCGATCTGGTGCTCATCAGGATGATAGAGCGTATGCATCAGGCGGGCGTGTTCAGCCGGCACCCTGAACTTGTGCAGGAAGCCGCCGAAACTGCTCAGACCGTGGAAGAGGAAACCCGACCTGAACCTGAAACTGTGGCCTGATCATTTCAATCTAAACCATAACAGGAGGTACAGAGATGGCTTTTGTAACCGGCTTAGTGCTTATAGATGCACCGGCATCCGCCCTGAATAACTCGGGCAACGACATACCGGGAGCACGCACCGAGAACTCGGTGGCGGTGAAGTTCATCAGCACACGCAGTGGTTCCTACCCTTACGTGTCAGCTCAGGCGTACCGGGCATGGCTGCGCCAGAGCGTGGATCGGGTCATGGCCGGGACTGAAAACTGGCAGTCCTCACCGGTGTTCCGTGAGGAAAAAGTGGCTTATACCGATGCCAATCCCCTCATCTACTGGGATGATGACCTGATGGGCTACATGCGTGCCCCATCCAAAAAGGCCAGCGCGGTGGCGAAGCGCGAGGCAGGAGCGGAGGAGTGGGCAAAGGCCACCCCGACGGACGAAACCGTCACTCGTATATCCCCATTCCGGATGAGCACGCTGGTGTCCATAGCGCCGGTGAACATCACAAACGATTTCGGCGTGATGGCCCGGCAGGACGGTGACCCCGTGCCATACGAGCACCAGTTCTACCGCGCCACCCTGCAAGGCCTGTTCTCTCTTGACCTGCACGCCGCCGGCACGTTCACCTACCGGAGCAAGACCGGCTTCCGAAATCTGGATGGCAATCGCAAACAGCAGGCTGAGCGAATGGGGCTTGAGCATATGGAAAAGGACATGGCCTACCGCTTGCCTCAGGATGAACGGCTCAGGCGGATCAAGGCCCTGTTCGAGGGGATGGCAGTGCTGCACGGTGGGGCCAAGCTTACTCTGCACTACACCGACGTGTCGCCGGTGCTCAGCATGCTGGCCGTGACGCACGGAGGCAACCACATCTTCGGGCACGTGATCCGGGCCAGCGAGCGCGGCCTGCCCCAGCTCGCCGTGGACGCGCTGGCCGAGGTCTTTGAGGTGCATCAGAACGACATCCTGTCGCCCGTGTACATCGGCTGGGTGCGGGGCTATCTGGACGATGAACGTGCGCGGCTGGAGCAGGCCCTCTCCGATGGAGGCGAGCTGGCGCAGTTCGCCGACCGGGTGATCGTCACCCACCCGCGCAGTGCCTTCCGCGAGCTTATAAGCGCTTTTGACAGGAACCCACAATGGCTGGACTAGACATGCTGAATGTAGAAGAGCAGGCTTCCACTCGGTCCGCCCCTGCCCCGACCGGGCGCACCATGCGCGCGCTGAAAATAGAGGCCGAAGGGCCTGTCACCTCCTTTCGGTATCCGCACTTCATGTGGCAGGTCCACCCTACCTTCGATATGCCGCCCCCGGCCACCATATACGGGCACATATGCAGTGCCGTCGGCGACTGGATAGACCCGGCGTCGGTGCGCTTCGCCTACAGGTTCACCTTCGAAAGTAAGGGCGAGGACCTCGAACATATACATGTGGGCGATATGGTCATGCCCTTTCACCGTGAGCTTCTCTTCCGACCGCGCCTGACCCTCTATCTGGACCGTCCAGACCTGATGGACGCATTTCTCCGCCCGCACTACGCAGTGGTGCTCGGTCGTTCGCAGGACCTGTTCACCTACACGCGAGTAGCCGAGATAGAGTTGGTGCAGGAGGACCGCGCCTATTACGAGCATACACTCCTGCCTTACTCTATGGCAGCGCGTTCCACTCAGGGCGTCGTGGTGCTTATGCCCCGCTACGTGGATTACTCGCAAGGCAGGTTCCCCACGTTCGAGCGGTATCTGGTACTGCACACCCGCATAGTGGCCGACCCTCAGTCTGGACACGGCCTGCTGTACTTCGGATCGGAAGACCAGCCCCTACACTGGGTGGACCCGGAAGAGCGCGACAGGGATGGTGTTGGCCGTGGAGTGATCTGGCATACCTTTGTGGGCGGGGCGGAAACACAAAATGAGAACGAGGGGGGCGAAGGGTGACATCGCTGCCGTTGCCACAGCCTGATCCTCACTGGCTCAGGAGTGTGTGGGCCAAGGGTGCGCTCCCTCATGAGGAGCAAGGTGAAAGCCTCGCTCACCACACGTGGAACGTGCTCAGCCGGCTGGCAGACCTCGCCGCCATGCGCCCCCGACTGGCGGTCCAACTGGGCGTGCCCGCATTATGGCACAGGCTCTTCTGGGCCTGCTGGGTGCACGATCTGGGCAAGGCCGCTGAAGGATTCCAGCGCATGTTGCGGGGCGGAGAGCAGTGGCACAGACGTCACGAAGTGCTGTCGCTGGCCTTTATGCCGTGGCTGAACTTCGACCCGGACGACCGGTTGTGGATAGCCTCAGCAGTGGCCGCGCACCACAAAGACCCTGCTGAAATCAGACCTTACCTGAGGGATGAAGCGGCCCTGACCGAGATGGTCTCCGACGTGCCGCTTCATTCCCTACAGGGAATCTGGCGCTGGCTGCACGACTGCCGTCAGGGCTGGATAGACAGTCTGGGCCTTTCCGCATACGGTGTTCGGTCTCCGGACCTGCTCCCCGAGGAAGAGGCGGTAGACAGGTTCAGACACACAGGCACGCAAGACATAGCATCTCTGCTCGAAGAATATCTGGATTGGGCCGACCCTGTACTTCTGATTTATGATGCTTCGGCTAATACTCCGCCTATAATGTTGCGCGGCCTGATGATACAGTCTGACCACACCGCTTCTGCTCGCACCAGACCGCTGGAACCGGCTGTAGTGTCCGCAGATGATTTGCTGGCAAAATGGCGGGAGCAGTCGGGCGGCAGTTTCCATATGCACCACCACCAGCAGGCCGCCGCCCGACTGCTCGGCTCGGCCATACTGGTCGCCCCGACCGGCAGTGGTAAAACCGAGGCCGCCCTGCTGTGGGCCGCACGTCAAACTGATGAAGGCCACAAACTACCCCGACTCTTTTACACCCTTCCGTATCAGGCGAGCATGAACGCCATGCAGATTCGACTGGCGGAAACCTTCCCCGGTGACAGGGTGGGTCTACAGCACGGACGCGACTTGCTGGCCATCTACCGGCACCTGATGGACAGGGGCTATACCAGAGAGCAGGCCCGGCGAGCGGCCAGATGGCAGGAAAAGCTGGTCCGGCTCAACTTCCACCCCATCCGGGTGTTCAGCCCATATCAGATGCTCAAGGCCTTCTACCGACTCAAGGGTTACGAGCCTTTTCTGGCTGATTACTATGGTGCGGCTTTCATCTTCGATGAGATACATGCTTACGAGCCAAAACGGCTGGCACTAATACTCCGAGCGGTGCGGCATTTGAGGCAGTATTACGGGGCACGCTTTCTTTTCATGACCGCCACACTGCCGGGCCTGATAAAAGAAAGGCTCCATGAGGCGCTTGGCGGGGTGGATGCAGTGCCGGAGCTGACAGCTGATCCCGACCTGTTTGCCCGGTTTCGCAGGCACCGGCTCTTTTTGCTGGACGGTGATCTGCTTGAACCGACCTCTCTCGACCGAATAGCCGGGCTGGCGGCTTCGGGCAGATCGGTGCTGGTATGCTGTAACACCGTATCGAGGGCACAGCAGGCCTACGACCAGATATGTCAGCGCTTACGGCGCTTGCCGGGCCGAATCGAGACGGTGCTCCTGCACGGGCGGTACAACGGGCGCGATCGGGCCGACCGCGAGATGATCGTGAGGAGAGCCACAGGCTCTAAGAGCGCCGAGCGGCGGCCAGTGGTGCTGGTCGCCACACAGGTAGTGGAGGTCAGTCTGGATATTGACCTTGACACCATCTACACTGATCCGGCACCGCTGGAAGCTCTGATCCAGCGCTTTGGCAGGGTGAACAGGCGGAGGCTCATACAGGACCTTGCTCCGGTGCACGTGTATCGCCATCCGGACGACGGCCAGCACGTGTACGAACCCGCCCACGTGCGGGGAGCACTTGCAGTGCTGGAGAGATTCGACGGCGAGCCTCTGGACGAGGCGCAGGTCAGCAGGTGGCTGGACGATGTATATTCTGGCGATGTAGCTTCACAGTGGGTTAAGGAGTACGAGGGTGCGGCACAAGATTTCGAGCGCGCCTGCATCCGCACGCTCCGAGGCTTCTCCACCGCTGACACCGATCTGGAAGAGCGCTTCAACCGCTTGTTCGACAGTGTGGAGGTGCTGCCGGCCTCCCTCAAGGAGGAATATATGAAGCTGATAGAGCAGGCGGACGATATCGAGGCCTCCACTCTGCTCGTATCGGTGACCTACAGGCAGTTTGCCGCCCTGTCCGGAGCCGGCAGGGTGCAGATGGAGAAGACACTGCCGCCAGTCGTGGACGCCAGATATGATGAGAAAGGACTGCATCTCAATGATTGAGACCGATTATATCTACACCCTGCAAGCTCATATCCTGCGCTTTGTGTGCCGCGTGGAGACGCCGATAAGGTTGCACGCGCATAAAGGCTCCGCGCTGAGGGGCGCATGGGCCGAGGCGTTGATGTCGCGCACCTGCCCACAGCCGTGGGTTTGCAGGGATCGCGGCTGTATCCTACCGCATGGCTGTGCCATTGCCGTGCTGGTGGGGCCGGCCAACGAAGGCAGTGTCAGGGGCAGAGACGTGCCCAGACCTTACGTGATCGAGCCTCCGCTCGACTCGCACACCGAATACGCCCCCGGCGATACGCTTGAGTGGCGCATGGTGCTCTTCGGCAGGGCTGTGGAATGGTTCCCATATGTGGTGGTGGCCGTCAAGACGATGGGCGAGCGCGGCATAGGCGTGGGCGCAGGAGGCCAGCCCGAACCACCCGCCCGCGCCAAAATGCCCACCGACCCCACCGTCGGTACCCGCGCGAACATGGATAGAGACAGGAGCGGGTATAGGGGCGACAGGGGTGGGGACATAGGCAGAGGGCAAATGATGAACAGGGGAAGAGGGCAGTTCAGCCTGCGCGAGATATGGGAAGTCAACCCCCTGAGCGGTCTGCAACAGCGCCTGTACACCGGCGAGCATAACCGGGTGCTGGCCCCGGCGGCTCCGCTCACTCACGAACAGGTCGTGCAAGCGGCCAAAGCTCTGCCTGCGGACCGCATCACCTTGCACTTCAGGACCCCCCTCAGGCTGGGGCAAGACGTGTACGAGACCGGGGGCGAGCGCAGGCTGGTGCACGAAGCCCCACCGTTTCACACACTGGTGCACAGGCTGGACGGCAGACTGCGCGACCTGACCACTTTCTACGGCCACCACCTTATTCCCGTCGAACATGCCGGTGGTAACGAGGGTCGGGAAGGCAGGTGGCCCGCGCTCAACATGGATCTGGCCCGCGCCGTCAGCGTGCAGGGCCACATGGAGTGGCTTGACCTGCACCGCTACTCGTCTCGCAAGGAACGCCGTCTGCCCATGGGCGGGTTGGTGGGGCGTGCTACCTACACCGGCGATCTGGGGCCGTTCTTGCCCCTGCTGGTGTGGGGTCAGTTCACCCACGTGGGCAAATATGCGGTCATGGGTAATGGTTGGTATGAGATAGACATTAGCGCAGACACGGGCACAGCGTCTACATGAAGCATAGAAGCATCGGAGAGCCGGGCTGACACCACCCGCTCTAATATCGGATGAGAGGACAGCAAGCAGTGCACCTGATCATCGAACAACCCGGTTCGTTCTTGAGCAAGCATTCCGAACGACTGCGCGTGAGCCTGAAGGGCGAGGTGATAGCAGAAGCGCCTATGCTGGACGTGGAGCATATACTGGTGCTGACCAGCGGGGCGAGCTTCAGTTCCGACGTGGTACAGATGTGCGCCGAAAATGGCATACCGATAAGCTTCCTGTCGCGCAGCGGTCAGGCCTACGCTCGCCTGTTCTCTCCGGGGCTGACAGGCACTGTCAAGACGCGCCGCGAGCAGTTGCTGGCCTATGCCGATGGCAGGGGCACCGCCCTTGCCCGGGCCTTCGCCGTGGGCAAACTGCTCAATCAGGCCAACCAGTTGAAGTACATGTCCAAGTACCGCAAGAATGTGGACGCAGACCTCTACTGGCGGGTGCGCGATGCCGCGGCTGACATCGAGCGCATGGCCCGCCAGATCGTGGAGCTTGCCGACATGCCCCTCGACGACCTGCGCCCGCATCTGCTCAATCTGGAAGGTCGGGGCGCGCACATCTACTGGCGGACGCTGGCCGCCATGCTCCCCGACCACTACAACTGGTCGGGCCGCGAGACGCGAGGCGCGACCGATCAGGTGAACATGGCCCTCAACTACGGATATGGTGTGTTGTATGCGAAGGTGGAGGGCGCGCTCATACTGGCCGGGTTGGACCCTTATGCGGGGTTCCTGCATGTGGACCGCGCCGGCAAGCCCAGCATGGTGCTGGACGCTATAGAGGAGTTTCGGGTGCCGGTGGTGGACCGCACCATTTTCGGCCTGCTCAACCGGGGGATCGAGCTGAAGCTGGACCCCCAGACCGGCAGGTTCGACCACCCCACGCGCCGCATGCTGGCCGAGAAGGTGCTGGAACGCCTCGATACGGGTGTGGAGCGCTATATGGGCAAGAAGCACCGTCTGCGCACTATCTTGCAGATGCAGGCCGCCCGGCTGGCCACCGCGGTGCGGGGTGAAAGCACTTATGCGCCTTTCGTGGCCGGCTGGTAGAGCAACCACCGCAGTGGGAAAGGAGCCTGTTATGATGTGTGTGGTTGTATACGATGTGCCTGATGATGCGGCGCGTCTCAAGGTTGCGGAAACCTGCCTTGATTATGGGCTGGAGCGCATTCAGTACAGCACTTTTCTGGGGGAGATGAGCACGACCCGGCAGGTAGAGCTGTTGCACAAGGTCAAGCGCAGGCTGGCGGGCCGCCCGGCAAACGTGCAGATCTTCCCTCTGTGCGAGCGGGACCTGCGCCTCCGAAAGGTGCTGAACATACCTAAAACCGATGGCTGACCCGGCTCTGGTGTTGATCAGTATGAGGTGCGGGGCGGTGTTACACCCCTGAGCGTGCCCATGTGAGAGTGCCGTACGCGCTACAGGGTCTGCAAACCGCTAACCGGTGGGTGTTGCTTGATGACCGTGCAGTTGAGTGTTACAGATATCAAACAGTTCATCTACTGTCCGCGCATCGTATATTACACGGTGGGGCTTGATTTGCCGCGCCTCCGGACGGCCAAGATGGAGAGCGGGGTGGAGGCGCATGCTCAGGTGCAGGCGCTGGAACGAAGGCGCTCGCTCAAGGCCTATGGTATAGAGGACGAGCAGGCGAGCAGGGAATTCGGGGTGGCGCTCTTTTCCGAGCGACTGGGTTTGAGCGGGCGAATAGACATGGCGATAGTGCTGGCGCACGAGGTCTGCCCGGTGGAGTTCAAGGACTCTGAGGGGCGGCTGGGCTTGCACCATAAATATCAACTGACTGCATATGCCTTGCTGGCCGAAGAGCACTGGGGGAAGCCGGTGCGCCGGGTGTTCGTCTACTGGATTCCCCTGAAGAAGGCGCAGGCTATAAGGATCACGCCGGCCATGAGGCGCTATACGGTGCGCTTGATCAACAGCATACGTGGGATGCTCCAGGCCGATATGCGGCCCCCGCCGACCAGCAGGCGCGCACGGTGCAGGGATTGCGAGTTCCGGCGCTATTGCCCGGACGTAATGTAGGTGAGGGTTCACGTGTGGGCACCGGGCCGAACGAATATGAACAGGGGTGTAATATGTATTTCTTGACCGAGGATGAACGCAGATTGCTGTTTCGCAAGATATTGCCGGAGGCGCGGGCTGAGGGGGTGGCCGATGATCTAAGGGGTTGGAACTGGAACAGGCCGCCACTGTGCCCTATATACGAGGGGCGCCTTAGCGTGTTTGAGGTGGCCTCGCAGTTGTGCGCTTCAGGACGCGATGTGTATTTGAGGCGGGTGCTGGGGCCGGAGGGCACCGGGCGGGTTGCCCGCGCCACAGGTCGGGCCAAGAACGGGGACGCCTCGCTCTACCATGTGGCGCGAGCTGTGGTTGTTGAGGCCAAGCGCATTATCTATGAGCAAGGTGCGTTGTGTTTGCCCATGCTGGAGATGCTCACGCGGTTGGCCGATGGGGTGTGGAACGGCTGGGCACCGGGTCTGCCAACCGCAGGCGGCAAGCCGGGGGTGAGCGCAGGCGTTGGTGGGGTTTATCAGATTGGCGTCACCAGCGAGGTGGGTTCTACCACCAGTGGTGAGGTGCAGGCGCGGGACAATGGCAGGGGTGTGCAGGCCGCTGTCGGGGTTGAGGCCAAGGTTGAGAGTGTGGCCGATCGCCGTGCACCGAGTGCCAGTCTGTTGTGGGAGTTCGAGGCCCGGCGGGTGCTGGCGGCGGTTGAGGAGGTGCTTTCTAAGGCGCCGGCTCTGGGTCCGGATGGGCTGGTGAGCCGCGCTCTGCCTGTGGTGGTGGGCTGTAGGTTGGAGGGCAGTCTGCTGGGCCTCGCTTCGTCGGCGGTGGATATGCTGATGCTGGGTACCCCGGTGCCGTTTGTGGCGAGGTTTGGGCCTCGGCGCGACTTCCACAGGTTGATTGTGACCGGGTTTGCGCTGATGGCGGAGAGTATGTGGGAGTGCCCTGTGGATATCGGGTGTGTGGCTTATGTTCGCTTCAAGGAGGGGCAGGTGACTGTGGAGCGCGAGCTGGTGTTTGTGGGCGATGAACTGCGGCAGGAGTTTGTTGAGGCGCGTGATGAGAAGATGCGGCTGGTGGAGGAGGAGATCGATCCGGGCCTGCCGATGGAGTGCTATAAGAGGTGTGGCTTTTATGGGTACTGTCATGCTCGTGACCACGGCTATAACCATGATCGGTGAGGTGCGGGGGCTTGAGTTTATGCGTGTGAGGGGGCGTGTTTTCGCAAGTCGTGACCGCGGTCGGCGATTCCGGTCTGGTTGAGGGGTGCGAATCTGCCCCGGTTGTGCTTGCAGCCGGGTGTTCCACGCGGTCCGGGGCTTCGAAAGTTGATGGGGTTATACGACAGATATATAATTTTCGAGAATATGCCTGAATCAGGCGGTGGAGGGGTACGGTTGGAGCGCGTGAAATGGCACAGGAGCGATTTTTGGGTGTAGTATGGACAAAAATGGTTGGATCATGTATGTTGAGTGGGGTGGCTTGAAACCTACGACCCGACGATGAGGGTACTGAAACTCTGTTCGAGGTGGAGTTCAAGATCTCCAACAGGTATCTTGAAACCTACGACCCGACGATGAGGGTACTGAAACGTGGCACAGACTGTACTCTGAGCCGTGCCACTATCCCTTGAAACCTACGACCCGACGATGAGGGTACTGAAACGTATGTGCCGTTGTAGCGGTAGATGCCACCATATCCCCTTGAAACCTACGACCCGACGATGAGGGTACTGAAACACAGTGGCAAGGATACCTGCAAACCCGCCGAAGGCTTGAAACCTACGACCCGACGATGAGGGTACTGAAACAAACCAGAAAAAGTTGCAGAATCTGCAACTGATTCGCTTGAAACCTACGACCCGACGATGAGGGTACTGAAACAGTAGGCACAGTGGGGGATTTAGAGGTGCTGGAGAGCTTGAAACCTACGACCCGACGATGAGGGTACTGAAACAAAGCGTGCCGGGCCGCTGGCTGGATTGGGTTGGGTTGCTTGAAACCTACGACCCGACGATGAGGGTACTGAAACACTACGGGGACATCCGCGTGGATACGTTTGGGGGTGCTTGAAACCTACGACCCGACGATGAGGGTACTGAAACCAGTCAGCCAACGTCGGATGCTTTTGCGCTCGAAGCTTGAAACCTACGACCCGACGATGAGGGTACTGAAACGCGGCAAGCTCTCGCGCAACCAGTGAGCAGGGATGGCTTGAAACCTACGACCCGACGATGAGGGTACTGAAACGGCCAGCCACCGCTGGGCCTGCCACACAGCCTCCAAAAACGTGAAACCTACGACCCGACGATGAGGGTACTGAAACTTTCGTCATTCGTTTGCCCGGCTCTTGCCGAAGAGCCGCTTGAAACCTACGACCCGACGATGAGGGTACTGAAACCTTACCGGAAGTCGCGCCATAACGCCGGGCTGGGGATCTTGAAACCTACGACCCGACGATGAGGGTACTGAAACCACTGCAGGAGATACTGGGGCATGCGGATTTCTCCACCTTGAAACCTACGACCCGACGATGAGGGTACTGAAACACCCGGTGGCCGTCCTTGTTTGTTGAATTAGTTGACACCTTGAAACCTACGACCCGACGATGAGGGTACTGAAACAGAGCATGACGGGCCGCTGGCTGGTTGGGGTGGGGTCTTGAAACCTACGACCCGACGATGAGGGTACTGAAACGCACAACCACCACACCCCGAAGCAGCGCCGTGGTGGCACCTTGAAACCTACGACCCGACGATGAGGGTACTGAAACTGAAAGATTTGTCGTGGATTGGCCTGCACCCCGATGCCTTGAAACCTACGACCCGACGATGAGGGTACTGAAACTGTCGCCAATTCGGCGGCCCGGCCACGCCGCCGAGAGCACTTGAAACCTACGACCCGACGATGAGGGTACTGAAACCTACCATATTGGCTGGTCGTGCCATAATGGCTTCAATCTTGAAACCTACGACCCGACGATGAGGGTACTGAAACGACGAATGCCGCGCTGAAGCTCCTCCACCATGGAGCCCTTGAAACCTACGACCCGACGATGAGGGTACTGAAACTCCACGCGCAAAGTCCTGCCGTCTGGTAGCCGGGCCTCTTGAAACCTACGACCCGACGATGAGGGTACTGAAACGACATAGTCCGTTGAATGCCCTCCCCAATTTTTCGACTTGAAACCTAC
>DAOTTC010000029.1:0-8045 GCA_034437815.1 Chloroflexia bacterium
CCCTGCTTGCGCCCCGCTATACCCCGTGGGGTTGGGTTGCGCTGGCTACCCTGCAGGGCGTGGGTCAGGGTAAGGGGCTGGCTGGCCGCATCGGCGGGCACGTATATCTCGCTCCGCCCGTCCACACTGCGCAGGCGCGCGGGACTGCCCGGTATGAAGCGGGCCGTGGCCTGTGCGGGTATAGGGGGTACCACCACAGCCCCGCCCTCTTCCACTACGGGGGCGGCAAGCCCGGAGGCCGCGGCCTGCACCCGGGCCAGCACCGCATCGCCCGGCGGCGGCTGGATCAGGCGCAGGGTGGCAGTGAAGGTGACCGCACTACGAGCATCCAGCCGGGCGCGCTGCCAGCTCCAGCCGTTGGGCGCAGGGTCGGGGAAGCCCATAGTGCCCGCAGGCAGTGGCATACTGACCGACAGGTTGTTAGCCGGGTCGTTGGCCTCGTTGTTAATGGTCAGGGTAATGGTAAGCGGGTCCCCCACGGACAGACTGCGAGGAGCCACATCCATCTTGATAGTGAGTGCGGGCAGGTGCGGGTCTTGCAGGGGAGGTACGGTGATGGGCTGGGGAAGAGGGGGATTGTAGTCGTACAGGTTATTTGCACCCGTAGATTGGGAGCCACCAGACGGAGATGAAGCGGCGGCCCCGGCTTGCTGTTGCTGTGCCTGTGGTATGCCGGCAGAGGGCATGAACGAAGTGACTACCAGAGTAACAGCGGTCAGCAAACTTGTGGTCGCATGAATGCGGCGGCGACTGCGTTGTGTAAGGGTGAGGCGTATGGGCCGCGTGAGTAACGTGAGTAATGAGTGTGCCTGACGTTGTAGATTGAAACGACGCCGGAGATTGCCAGTGGTAATACCGGGTCTGCGAGGTATACGCGTGAGAAGCATGCGCATGACACGGGGATGCCAGATATACGGCAGCATACCTGGACCCTCCCTCCTCTGTTTCTGCTGTGCCTGCGTCTGCATGCATGTAGCCTGTTCGATAAATCCACCTCCGGACCGGCCATACAGGCATACATGCTCGCATATGCACCTGCACACAGGCTCGGAGGGCCTTTATCCCCTTGTGCTGTTTGCATGCGCGTACGCGGTCTTCTCTAACCGACAGCCTATGACATGTTCTCCAATCGCGATAATATGAAGGTTAACTTAAGGGTCACCCAGCTTGGAATGACCTGATTATAGCACTGCCATCTCAATCTGTCAATATCTTGGGGGACTTTTTGTATTCTTATTCAAAAATAAACATGTCAGACAAAGCCCGCATCATTCATCACACTCACTTATGTATGATTCTGAGCAGCAATAAGCATGAGGGGGCAACACTGCACTTAAGCGTGGTTGAGTGTGAAAAGGCGGTCTGCTTCACGCACGAATATGGCCCTGATCACATTCTATTGTGGTAGCACCACATGACATTGCAGACGATGTTTCTTCGTTATTCTGTGTTTCCGTTCTGATTATCTAGAGGTCAACACACAAGACGGTGGAGCAGATGGGTAAAGACCCTCTTGCCCCATGCCCGATTTGCCCGGCCTGCCTGTGCCCACCTTCAGATACGGTTCCCCCTTTGTCCCCACCCTGCCCTGCCCGGTCTCAGCCCGGTGCCCCTCATCCTGCTCATCTCATCCTGATCAGCCATTCCCACTGTTGTCTCTCCCTCTGCACCTTGGCCTGCCCCTCGGCTCGCGCCTGTTGCACTGCCCGCGCAAAGTCGGGGTGGGTGCGCATCCAGTTATATATGGTGTTGCGGTGTATGCCGGCCTCCTCGGCAGCTCTGCTCACCGACAGCCCATTCAACAGGCTCCTCAGCGCTATCTCGATCACACCCGGCTGATACCTAGTTTTGTATACCCGTTTCCTTCCCATATATCTTCTCCTTTCATTGCACTGCACTACTCCATTAGCCCACTGCACCACTTGCCTGCGTATCGTATATTGTTGTGCGGCACCAACGCATATTCGCTATGTTCGCACATGCCGTGCCGGGCCGTGCACGATGTTGTGCAATATTGTGCAATATTGTGCAATATTGTGCAATATGTGCGAATACTTGCCATGTCCGCACATTGTGACAGATATCTATTAGATTGCTAGGGCTTTACATGTTTACTCGCTCAACCTCATCAGAAAATGCCTGCAAGATAGCGTCCGTAGCGTCTGGTAGTGTCCGATCACATATGTTTTGCGGACACTAACTGTAGTTTTGCGGACGCTACTTCACACGCTGGACGCTATTGGGCGCTATCTTGCAGGCATTTTCTGATCACTATCAGCCTACCCCGTCCCCTGTCGGCCCGCCGAGCGAATGTAACATCTATCCCCACGCTTCGTAAGCCGGGTGCCAGCCGACGCAGCCTGCCGGACAGCTTATCACTGCGCGCCGGCCAGCCCTCACGCCGCTCAATCTCGCCAGCACCCACCAGATTGTTCAGCTCCGCAAGCAGCTGGCTCGCAGTGCCTCGCCACTCGCTGCGCCCGTCCATGAACTCCAACAGCTTGCCTGCTACCGGCTCGGCCTCCAGTGCCACACTGTCGGCCTCGGCTCGATTGCCCGTATAAGCCACCATGAAATCGCCGGGGGCGAACCCAAGCCCCGGTGCCGCTCCCATCGCCCAGCAGGCAAAGTCGGCCATGCGCGGCAGCTCTGGCACACGCGCGTGCGACAGCTGTGGCAGCTGCCGAAGCTGCACAGGCTGCGTGGCCCCGGGCTGATGCTGTTGCTGCTGCATAGCCATGGCCATGCACGCCGCGTCTAACAGACACCCCAGCAGCAGGGGGCGTACTGCGTCGAACTCTCTCCACAGTTCGGCCTCCGGACGCCGGCGGCCATCGGGAATGGGCTCGAGCCGGATTATCAGCGCACGGTCCAACAGGTCAGGGCGCGTAACCAAGTCTTCGATCGAGGTCAGGATGATGGGCCGTTGGGCATCAAGGATGACTTCATCGGCGTCGGTGTACAGCTCGCGGGTTGCAAAGCCCCCACCAGTAGATAGCCGGCACAGAGCATCTGACAGCCACTCAGGGATGCGGCTGAGGTTGTCGAAGGCTAGCAGCCAGTTGTTACGGGCAGCGATCATGAGGTCGCGGGCGTCGCGGGGTTCGGAGCGCACCGGCGCAGTGTTAGGGTCTATCAGGTTGCGCAGCAGCCGTGCGAGCGTGGTTTTGGCTGTGCCCTGCTCGCCTGTGATGGTCAGCACAGGGTAAGGTCCTTCGGGCTTGAGGCAACCCACTGTAAAGGCAAGCAGTAGCGCCCATTCGTCTTGGCCCACGTTCACAAACGGTCTCAGCCGGTCCATGCCCCTGCCTGTGCTCGTGCGCATGTCAGCCGTATCTGTGCCTGTGCCCGTATCGGGGTCCGGGGATAGGGGCAGGGGCACAGGCAGGGGCAACATCCCTCTGGGCCTGCGGAAGCGCACTGGCGGGTCGGCTACAACCTGCCAGCCCCCGGCAGTGATCCTGACTGCCTGCCAGCGGTCGTTGGCAAGGTCGAGATAGATGGCACTTTCGTGCTCATGCTCATGTCGGGCCACACGAACGTATACGGGGCGACGGCAACCCTCATAGAGGGCCTGCCCCTCAAGCACACTGAGAGCATCTTGCAGAGCCTGAGCGCCCGGCACGGACCGTTCTGTCTGGTAGAAGAGCCGTGCCACGAAGTTCCTGAATGCTTTTGAGCGAAGCGGCAGGGTCTCTTTATGACCGTCTACAGGGATGTGCGTGAACGCCTCGCCTTCGGGTGTGTGGAACAGCTCACAACCTGCTGTATCGCCGATCAGGCTGTTGATCAGACTGACGAGGCGTGCTGCCTGCGAGATAGCTCCAGTTCCACGAGTATGAAGTTGCCGGTTCGCCTGTCCCTGTTTCACTTCAGTTTCAGTTAGCCTCTGTGCTTCGTGCATCATGACCCGCAGTTTGTCCGGCGTGCCACCTCTGGCAAAATAGTCGTGCGCATCGTCCTTCGGCCGCATCGTGCTGTCCGCCGGCTGTAGCCAGCGCACATCCGTGATCCCTCCTCGGTCCCTGTCCATAGTCGCCAACGCCTCTGCCACCCGGCGCATGAGACCCCGGCCCGCATCATCGTTGTCCGGCCACAGTATGACGGTGCACCCCACAAGAGGCTCGAGCGTCTGACCAAACTCCTTCTGGCCGGCTCCACCCGGCAGGCTCACGGCCACAAAGCCCCGCTCGGCCAGCGCATCACATGCCTTCTCCCCCTCCACAAGCAGCACCGGCTTGTCCGAGCCTGAGCCTGAGCGCACGAGGTTCGCAAGCCCGTACAGAGGCAGGTCGGCCACCTGTATACCACCCAGACCTTTCTGGTAATGGCCTTCGTGGGAGGGATCGGGCCGCAGCCACTCAAAGCGCTTGGTGCCATCGGCATAGTCGTAGCGCCGCTTGATGGCCACCACCCGGCCCGTGTGGTCCTCATAACGGTAGTCAGTAGTCCGGCGCGGCCTCGGCCTCGGTCTCTCAGAGGGTGCAGACTCCCGATCCCTGCTCCTGCCTCTGCCACTACTCTCAGAACAAGAACATGAGGGTGGAAACAGGTCACGCAGGGTCAACCCCAGCCGCGCCAGCACGGCATCGGTGGAGCAGCCTGCGAAGCAATGCACAAGCACCCGCCCGTCGCTGCCCCTGCTGACTGACAGGCTCGGCTCGCGGTCATTGTGGGCCGGGCACAGCGCCGTGTAGTCGTGACCAGAGCCACGTGGTTTGACGTCCCGCAGACGGCCCAGAACGTTTTGTAGAGGGTCAGTCCGGTCTATCCGGTATCCCCTGCTTTGTTCTCTGCTCTGGCAGACCTGTCCCCTGTCTCCGCCTTCTCGATTGGCCCGGTCGGCCCGGCGTGTGTTATAATCACTGTGAGGGGCGCTATCTGTGCCGCTGCCCGTGCCCATCGTGTTCATGCCTGTAACTGCAACCATGACGCGGCCTCTTCAGCCTTACCCTCATCAACACTATCCTCAGCATTGACTGTAGTCGCTCCCCAGCCTGCGGCCTTTATGTGTCTCAGGTAAGGTGTTTGGGGTGCCAGAAGAAAAATCATCAAAAATGTCATTAGCATCATCCCAGACTACACTACGTTGTCATTATTGCCATTGTTCTGCCCTCTTGTTTTATCCTTGTGTCTACCGGCGTGTTTGCCAGACCGCCTTGAGCGCACGCTCAGGTACGCCAGCCGGGTGAAATGTGCCCGGCGGGCACATTCTGCCCGCCGACTGCGCTCTTCAGGTGGGAGGATGCCTTCAGGGTCTACCTGTTGTTCGAAGGATGCAAGGAATGTTTTGCGTGCCTGTGCGGTAGTTTCTCGGGGGTCGCGCTGGCTGTGTAGCTCATAAGCGGCTATTCGCGCCCGCAGGGAGCGCTCGGTCGGGGTTAGCGTTAGTGCTTCTTCTGCCCCTGTCTTTGCCCCGGCCTTTATATTTGTCTTCTTTGATTTTGATAACTCAGACTCTGGCTTTGATGTATGCTCAAACTCTGAAGCAAACATAAAACGGCCTCCTGCGCCCGGTGGGTCATGTTGTGCCAGTCATGACGGCGGGCGACAAGGGCCGTGTTCTCGGCTTAACCTGATCTTAAGCTATAACGTTAGCTATGCGTTAGCTACACTACGCAGATTATAGCACACCGCTGCACATTGTGGAAAACATGATATGTTTTCCACATCCTCTCTATGTCTTCTCCACTATACGCATAGCTAATACGGCAAATCGAACTCATCAATCTCAGACAATTTGCTTCCGCTTTGCTCTTGCTCTGGCTTCCGAATTTCAACTGGAGCAGGGTTGGTCTCGGCTGCACAGTCAACGTTGGCCGAGACCGAGGACGGCGAGGATGGGAGGACTATGATTGCCGGGCGACTACCCCTGCTTATGATATATAAACAACCCTGCGGTTCTGATTGCAAGACTTCACCAAAGGGTCCAATTTCCGGAGGCACTTCAACATGCAACTGCTTGGTGTCCAACCATTGATAGCTACCACAGTGCCAGCATTCGGCGCGCGCCGGCAGTGGCATTGTAAGAAGTCGCCATAGCTCTAGCCCCTGCAATCGCTGTGAGCGGGTACTTACATCTATAATGTAACTATCCGTGAGCAGCGTCTCATTCTCGTCACCGGTGCTACCACACCCCCTGTCCAGCATCCGTCGCACACTGGGCAGGCGTTGTATCCTGCGTGTTTGCAGTCTGCCCCCTCTTTTGAGTCTGGCCCTAGCACGATTGGTAAGGCGCATTAGTCTGGCCTGTCGGTCCTCCACATAACCCTGTGGGAACAGTAGCACTCTTACAGGCAGGTATTGGACTTCGCCATATTCGTCTAAGAGCGGTTCGCCGTGCTCATTACACTCCCAGTCATAAGGACCCTCTTGTATATCGGCGATTCTGGCTCCGCAATGGGAGCACAGCACCTTCTGCCCGCTTTTGTCCAACCGGGCGATACCTCGTGGGTCGACTCGATTGGGGTTAAAGTGCATGTTGTCAGTGTCCATCCCTATGGCTCCACTATGATCTTTCTTCAGCCTCATTATCAACCTGCCCGGTGGGATGCCAGCATAGTGTCGGTATAGTGCCGGTATAGTGCAGGTCGGGTCTACAGCCTGTCGCCGGGTGATAACCGTCTGTGAGCTTCACGCGCACGCTCATCGGCTGCACTGGCTCCGTACCGCTGTAGCATGCTTCTGGATCGCCATCCGGCCAACCGCATCAAGTCCCCTTCCTGCCCCCCTTCGGCAAGCCACCGATGAGCAAAGGTGTGGCGAAACAGGTGGGTGTAAATGCGCCCCAGCCCCGCCTGTTCGGCACGTGCCTGCACCACCTGATAGATACCACTTGCGGTCATCGGCCCATTTTGCCCCAGCCACAGGTTAGGACGCTCGTGCCCCGGATACTGGGCGCGCACCCGAAGGTATCTGTCCAGCGCCTGAGCAGTCTTGCGCCCGAAGGGGCAGGCGCGAGGCCGCCCCCCTTTACCCGTAACCCACACTACCTGATCCTGCCAGTCTATGTCGCTCACATGTATGCCTGCTATCTCGGCGCGCCGCATGCCGGTGTCTATGAGTAATCGAATGATGGCCGCGTCCCTTCTTGCGTAGAAATCCCTGCCTTCGCATGTTCGGAGCAGTCTACGCAGGTCGTCCTCAGACAGTATCTGTGGTGGCTCCTCAGGTAATATGGGGGGTTTCATGCGCTCCATGGGCGAACGCGCCAGCTCGCCCTCTTCCACGCACCACTTGAAGAAGGCCTGTAGAGCCTTGTAACGGTTTATGGCGGTGGCCGGTTTGAGAGGCTTGCCAGTATTGCGATTGCGCCCCTTCAGCAGAGAGGCAATGAAAGCTTCCACATGCTCGCGGCGGATACTCTGCGGGTTGGTGGGCATGCTCTGCCCGATGAGGAACTCTTCAAGACGCCGTACTGCATCAAGGTAAGAGGTAATAGTGTTCAGGCTTTTGTTGTTAGCCAGCAATGCCCGGTGGAAGGAGCGGGCCAGCATGGCAAGGGGACTCTGGTTTGCGGGGTCGGTTATATGGTTTAGATAAGCGGGTAATGTATGTGGCCTGAGTGTGCGTGGCGTGCGTGTGTGGTCTTTTAACCTGACCATGATAGAATAAACCTCCCTATCCTGTTCTTATTCCTGCCCCGGAGTTTGTTCAGTTATTTACTCTTGAAGCATTGTACCACATGCCATAATGTGGAAAAGCCGGGGTCTGGTGCAGTAAGGAGGTTCTGGCACGCCTGAAATAAGCTCTGGGGGTGGCTGATGGGACTCGAACCCACAACCCCTTGATCCACAGTCAAGTGCTCTGCCGTTGAGCTACAGCCACCGCTGTTGTAGGGTTGGTAGGGGCATAGCATCGCGAGTAAGCCGAGTTCTGTTCTAGATGGTCATCTCTCTCGGCCCCCGAAGGGGCCGGCTACCTCGTCACCTCGGTAGCTGCTCTCACTTTGGACCGCACGGCCTTTCAGCCGTTCGGCGAGCCACCTGCTGGCGGTCCGGTCGGAGATTGCTGCGGGGAGGATTGCCCTTTTCACTCCGTCTACC
>DAOTTC010000030.1:0-57399 GCA_034437815.1 Chloroflexia bacterium
CGTTTCGCCTTTCATGCGCAGGGCCACCAGCAGGGCGGCTATCTGGGCGTGGGTGGCGGTGCCCTCCATGATCTCTTCCATGGCCGCGGATGCTTCGTCCACAGTGAGCGACTCGCCCCGCACCAGTCTGTCTATGGCTTCGACTATCATGCCTCGGCCTCCTTTCTGCTCTGTGCTGTGCAATAGCAACGGATAAAATAAAAAGCCCCCGTCCCGACCAAGGGACGAGAGCCTCAAGCCGATCGCTTACTCTCGTGGTGCCACCCTTCTTCGGCACCGAGCCTGCCACGCCGCATGAGCACAGTGCCGCACTCTGGCGGGTACCTGATCGCCTCTGCTCCGAGGTTCGACCGCCGATACCCGGCTCCCGATAACGGTGGGGCTTCCGGCGCAGTCTACTTGCCCATGTGCGTGGGGCGTTCGGTGCGCGGCTCCCAGATCCATTCAGCACGTGCGCTGATACCGGCTCACACCTGCCCCGGCTCTCTGCACCCCGCTTCCGTGCCTACTAGTTCTGTTCGTCGCCTTTAAACGGGTCTTTTGTTGTTAGATACCTTATACCACAATACGGCCCCTGCGTCAAGATGTTTTGTTGTGGTGATCACGCGGGGGTGCCTTATGTTTTTAAGTTTCGGGCCGAGGTTCCTCGCCGATAAGCTCCAGCGTCCTGCGCAATATCTCGGCGGACACAACGTCCGGAGTAGGTGTGCCGTCAACTACCACCACCCGCTTGCCGTCCGCTTTCATCTCGGCGATGATGTTCAGGTAATTGGCGTACACTAGGCTCAGGCGCTCCAGCGTCTCATACAGTTCAGTGTGGCCGCCTCTGGAAGCCACCCGACCGAGGCTCACTTCAGGGGGCACATCTATGAAAAAAGTGATATCGGGGTCAATGGCACGCCTGTTCAGTTCGCGTACCCACTGCTGTCCGAGGGTGGCGCCCTGATACGCATATGACGAGAGCACGTAGCGGTCACATACGACGTGCACGCCGCTTTCGATGCGGGGTAAGATATCAGCGCGTATGTGGTCCAGACGGTCGGCGGCGTACAACAGGGCCAGCACGTCGTCGCCTATAGGCTCTGCCGGTGGGTACACCAGCCTGCGAGACAACGCCTGCCGGATCAGCGAGCCAACAGGGCCAGAAGACGGTTCTTTAGTGGCTATCGCCCGGATGCCACGAGCTGCCAGCGCCGATTGCAGCAGGGCCGTCTGCGTGCTGATGCCCGCCCCGTCCGGCCCCTCAAGCACTATGAACAGGCCGCGCTTCGTCATCACCGGCCTCCACCTTCGCCCGCATATCGGGCCTTGTAACGCAATGTGCCCAGTTGGGACAGCAGCACGTCATAGGGCGGGTGGTTCTGTGGGTGCAGTTCGAACACCGCCCGCTCGAAGTACTGCACGGTATATGGCTTGCCGTCCAACTCGGATATCTCCACGAACTCATCCGAGATGGGGTAGCCCTGCTGAGCGAGGCCCCCATTTTGCTGCCAGTATTCGAGGAACCTACCCCCCAGATGCTTGCCGGTCTGAGGGAAGAACACCGAGTCCGCCCCCGCATGTGGCATCTGGCCGGGCACGCCCGCAGGGTACTTCTCACGGTAGCGAAGCGTGCCCAGCTGGGACAGCAGCACGTCATAGGGCGGGCGGTTCTGTGGGTGCAGTTCGAACACCGCCCGCTCGAAGTACTGCACGGTGTAGGTCTTGCCGTTAATTTCGCTCACCTCCTGCATCTCCTCGGAGATGGGGTAGCCCTGCTGAGCGAGGCCCCCATTTTGCTGCCAGTATTCGAGGAATCTGCCGCGCACCGTCTTGCCGGTCTCAGGGAAGTAGCGGCCATCCACGGGCATGTCGCGCAGATTCCTGTGCAGGAAGCTCAGGATCGCGCTGCCGATCTCCGCTATATCAGGGCTGATAGGGCCGCCTACAGGCGCGAACCCATGCCCGGCATTTTTCACCATGAGCAAAGTGGCAGACGCACCGGCCGCCACCAGCCGGTCATACAGCTCCTGAGACTGTGCTGGGGGCACAACTGTATCCTTGTCGCCCTGAATTATCAAGAAGGGTGGGGCATTTGCCGATACATATGTGACCGGGCTGGCCCGCCTGAGTATGTCGGTGGCCTGTTCGAGGGGTACGCCCAGCATGGCCTCGACATCTTGCCGGTAGCCTTGCAGGTCGTAGCCCAACAGGTTGGCAGGCCCGAACAGGTCTACCACGGCCTGCACGCTGGTGGACTGCTCAGGATGCCCGCCGGTCCCATCCAAACCTGCTTCGGGGCCGGTGAGACCCAGCAGAGCTGCTAGGTGGCCTCCGGCGCTGCTGCCCATCACCCCGACCCGCAGTGGGTCCAAGTTGTAGGTGGAAGCGTTAGCACGCAGGTAGCGCAACGCGCACTTGGCATCTTCGATCTGCGCAGGCCATTTGTGCTGTGGAGCTAAGCGGTAGTTGGCCGAGGCCACCACATAGCCTTGCGATACAAGTAAGCCCGCCCAGACCGATACCTCTGACTTGTCACCTGAACGCCACGCCCCACCATGCAAATAGAGCACCCCCGGCACGCCGCGCCCCTGCTGGGCTGTGTCGAGCGCCGCGCCCGGCACGTACACATCCAGCATCACAGGCACTCCGCCCGGAGAGCAATACACCACGTTCCTGTCTACTCTACCTGCCCGAAGCAATTGGTTGGCCGAGCCGGTTGCTCCTGCCGGCGAGTCGGCATACGCCCGCGGCCCAGCAAATGAATAGCTCAACAACATCAGAATAACGGCTGGCCATAGGGTGGGGTACAAGCGATGCCGCCCGTTGTGGCCTATACGGCGAAAGATGCGATTCACCGGCCCTCCAAGTCTGTGATTCTTGTACCATTTATAGCACGTCAGGCCAATGGATTTCCAGACCCTGAAATGAGGGGCGTGCCTGCCGAGGCTTGCGGGGAGATGGCATTGCAATGGCGGTCTTCGCGCCTCTGGCACTTTGTGCTGCAACAGAGGGAGGGGCTTGGGGGAGGACTGTACCTCTCCCCGGCCCTCCCCTTTTCTAAACATCGTGCATGAACGTGCAGCACTTATGACCGCATGTCAGGTGGGGGCGTTGACGTAGAGGCGGCGCATTACCTATAATTTTCGGGATGTGCGGCATATTGGGCATATGGCATAGAGACGGCAGGCCGGTAGACCTGCGTACCCTCAGATGGGCCACCGACACCCTGCGCCACCGTGGGCCGGACGACGAGGGCTACCTGCTGGTGGACACGCGCTCCGGGCGTACGGTGCTGTGCGGCGGCGACCACACCCCCCCTCAATTGGCCCTGCCCCGCTTGGAGCAGTTCATGCAAGAGCGCTTCGATCTGGCGCTGGGGTTTCGCAGGCTGGCGATCATAGACCTGTCGCCTGCGGGCCACCAACCCATGCCCTACCTGAACGAGCGGTTCTGGCTGGTGTTCAACGGCGAGGTGTACAACTATGTGGAACTGCGCGCAGAGCTGGCCTCGCTTGGTCACACCTTCCGCACCGGCACCGATACCGAGGTCATACTGGCCGCCTACAGCCGGTGGAGTGCCCAATGCCTGCAACGCTTCAACGGCATGTGGGGCTTTGCCATCTGGGACAACTCTGCCCGGCAGTTGTTCCTTGCCCGCGACCGCTTCGGCGTCAAGCCCCTGTACATGGTGAATAAACCGGACGGAACGTTCGCTTTCGCTTCGGAGATCAAGGCGTTGCTTGCGCCGGGGGTTGCGGATTTCGTGCCTTCGCCCCTTGCCATAGCTCGCTACGTGGCGCAGAGCCGCTTCCCTGACCACCGCAGTGGGCATACCTTCTTTCAGGGCGTGAGGGCCCTCCCCCCCGCACACTATGCGCTCGTATCAAAGCAGGGGTCTACCCTCAGGCGGTTCTGGGAACTGCCCAACCCCCGACACACATCGCATCGGCATGCAGACGCGAACGTTGAGGACATCGAGGGCGTGCAGGGGCACTACCGGCAGTTGTTCACCGATGCCGTGCGCCTGCGCCTACGGGCCGACGTGGCGGTGGGTACCTGCCTGTCAGGCGGAGTCGATTCTTCGTCCATCGTAGCCGTGGCGGGCAAATTGATGCGTGAAGAGCACGCCGTATCGCTGGAGCGGTTGGGCGAGCGCCAGCAGACCTTCAGCGCAGTGTACGACCTGCCCGGCCCATGGGACGAGCGCCGCTACATCCGTCTGGTGGTGGAGAGCACGGGCGCGGGCGGCAACTACATCGTGCCCACCGACCAGCGGCTGTGGGACGAGCTGGAGCGGCTGGTGTGGCATCAGGACGAGCCTTTCCAGTCCACCAGCATCTTCGCCCAGTGGTGCGTGATGGACCTTGCACGCCAGAGGGGGGCCACGGTGCTTCTGGACGGGCAGGGGGCCGACGAGGTGCTGGGCGGCTACCGGCCATTTGCGGTGTGGCTGGCGCAATTGCTCAGGTCCGGTCAGTTGGGGCGGGCGGTCCGAGAAGCGCAGGCCGTACGGCGGGTCACGGGCCTCGACCCACTGCCCCTGCTGGCGAGGGCGCTGGCTGTGCACATGCCTGATTGGGTGCTGGTGGGCTTGCGGAGCAAACGCTTGCGAGAGGCGGTGCTGGCATCAGGCCTCAAACCCGACCTGCGCAAGCTACTGCTGGAGCAGCAGGCCGTACAGCGCGAGTCGTACAGTGACCAGCGCGACCTGAACCACCATCTGGCCCGCCTGATCGTGGAAGACTCTCTGCCCAACCTCCTGCGCTACGAAGACCGCAATTCGATGGCCTTCTCGATAGAAGCCCGCCTGCCGTTTCTGGATTACCGGCTGGTGGAGTTCGTGTTCACGAGGGCCGCGCACCTGCGCATACGTGATGGGTGGACCAAGTGGATACAGCGCACGGCAGTCGAGGACCTGCTGCCCGCCGAAGTGGTGTGGCGGCGCGATAAGGTGGGTTTCGAAACGCCCGAACGACGGTGGCTGTGCGAGGGCCGGGACCGCCTGCTTCACATACTCTCAGGTGCGGCTTCCACCGCCGGTCAATATCTGGACCTGCCCGTGATCCAAGCTCAACTGCCCGGCCTGCTGGAGCGAGGCGAGACGGGTAAGGTGTGGCGCTGGGTGAACGTGGCACTGTGGCTGAGTTGTTTCGGGCGGCCAACATGATGCTTATGACGTCGGCCGGGGCTGAACTTTCCAAAGCGCGGCTCAGGGTGCTGATGGTCACGCAGGACGTGGAAGTGACGCGCCGCATCCTTCAGGAAGCGCACACCCTGAGCGACGCAGGCTGTGACGTGCACATACTGGCCCGCTCGGCGGACGCGCAGGACCGGCAGGGCATGGTGGAGGGCATACCGGTGGAGTGGGTGGCGGTGCGGGGGCGCGACCCGCGCTTTCGGTGGCTGTACCGGCTGGTGGGCGTGCACCGAGGCAGTCAAGCGGCGGCGCTGTGGAGCGTGCTCACCGGCAGGCACACCTTCATATTGCGCGCCCTGCCTCGCGCCCTTGCCTTCCGCGCCCATGTATACCACGCCCACGACCTGAACAATCTGGAAGTGGCCTACAGGGCGGCCTCGGCGTGCGGAGCAAAGCTGGTGTACGACGCGCACGAGCTGTTCACCGAGATGGCAAACCGGTGGGTGCGCCTCAAGCGCCGTGCATGGGTGCGCCTCGAACGCAGGCTGATCCGGCGTGCCGATCTGGTGATAACGGTGAACGAGTTCATCGCCGCCGAGCTGGCGCGCAGGTACGGCATACCCGACCCATTGGTGGTGCTCAACTGCCCCGACCCGCCCCCGGACTTCGACCCCACCGCTCCCCACGACCTGATCCGCGAGCATCTGGGCCTGCCGCACAACCGCAAAGTGGTGCTGTATCAGGGTTGGATGTCTGAGGGACGGGGGTTGGAGGATTTGGTGCGCGCAGCCCCGCTCCTTGCCTGCGATGCAGTGGTGGTGTTCATGGGCTACGGCAATTATCAGAAGGTGCTTGAGCGGCTGGCCTCGGCAGAGGGGGGTGGAAGGGTGCATTTCCTGCCTGCCGTGCCCCAGCGCGAACTGCTTGCATACTGCGCCTCGGCGGACGTGGGCGTTATCCCCTATCAGGCGGTGGACCTGAACAATTACTACACTTCGCCCAACAAGCTGTTCGATTTCATACAGGCCGGCGTGCCCATCGTGGCGAGCGACCTGCCTTTCCTGCGCAAGGTGGTGATGGGCCATGGTCTGGGGGTGGTTGCGGACCTGACCAACCCCCGGAGCTACGCGTCGGCTATCAACAGCATCCTCACCCTGCCCGACGGGGGCGCGTCCATACGAGCTAACCTGCTGAAGATAGCCCCGCAGTTCACATGGGCCACGCAAGCCGCAAAGCTGGTGGAAGCATACGCACGGCTGGCAGGTTCGTAACCCTGCCCTTTGATCCCTACCCTGCGAGGGGACAGAAAGATGTATACTGACGACTGATACCAATATCCGCTAGGAAGGCTATGAACTGGGGGAGAAGTGGCGAATTGGGGGACACCCCACACCCCCGGCAGGGGAGTGCCCCTGCACCCCCATTTGGGGGAGGGGAGAACTGGGGAAGCAGAGGACATCCCCGCACCCACAGGGTACCCGCCAGCAGAGGAGCACCCCGACTAACGACTGACGACTGACAGTGGTACAATTAACCACATGAGCCACACGAATCGCCGATGGGTTGGCACGAAAGCGCGCAGACCCAAGCCCCGCATCCTGCACGCGCCCACGAATATAGCGGGCATAGCGGGCCTGCTGGCGCGTGCCCAGCGCGACCTTGGCTTCCGTGCTACCTCGGTGGAATACATCGCCCACCCTTACGCCTTCAGGGCTGACCGTTCGCTCGGCCTGAGCAAGACCGACCATCCACTTAAGCAAGTGGCCGTGGTGGGTGGGTTTGCTCTGCGAGCCGCCCTGCGCTACGACGTGTTTCACTTCTACTTCGGCAATACCCTGTTCCCCTACCCCTACCCCGACCTACCGCTGCTGAAGGCGCTGGGCAAGCGAATCGTGTTTCACTTCTGCGGCTGTGACATCCGCAACCGCGCCATAACCCTGCAAAAATACGAGGTCAGCGGCTGTACCGAGTGCGTATCGCTGGTATGTCTGGGCAAGCGCCGCCCGCGACTGTCGCTGGCCGACGTGGTGTTCGTGTCCACCCCCGACTTGCTGGAGTTCGCGCCGGGGGCGCACCTCTTGCCCGGACCGGTGGACCTCCAGAGGTGGACGCCGCGCCCACCCCGCACCACGCCGATTACGCCCGCCGAGCCAGTGCGCATATTGCACGCCCCTTCCGATCGCGAGATCAAAGGCACCCGCTACCTGCTGGACGCGATCGAGCGGCTCAAAGCCGCTGGCTATCCGGTGGAACTGCTCATGTTGGAGGGCGTGCCCCACGATCAGGTGGTAGAGTTCTGCGGTCAGGCCGATATAGCGGTGGACCAGTTGATGATAGGCGCATATGGCACAGTGTCCATCGAGATGATGGCTAAGGGAGTGCCGGTGGTATGCCGCATACGCGACGACCTGCGCCGGTATTACCCCCAAGACCTGCCCATAGTAAGCGCCGGGCCGGGCAACATATACGAGGTGTTGGAATCGCTCCTCCTGCGCCCCGACTCGTGGGCCGAGCTGGGTAGGCGGGGGATCGAGTACGTACAGCGCGAGCACGAGATGCACCGGGTGGCCGCCCGCGTGCTGGCGCATTATGGCATTGGTTTCGAGGCAGGGGACCTGCCCGCGTCGCAGCCCTCGGTTCTCAAATCTCAATCCACAGTGTTATGAGCGTGCTCACTCCTGCTCCCGCTCGCGCCGAACGGTCGCCCCGCGAACCCGCGCCTATCGCCCGCACCCCCGCAGCGAAGAGGCTCTTCGACATACCCGCGATCGCCCCCATACGATGGCTGCTCATGCTGGTGGGGGTGGCGCTCGTGCTCATATCGTGCTACGCTAACCTTACCCACCGGCGCACCGCGTGGGCTAATGGCATCGTCAACCCCATCCTCGTGGGCGATCGCATCGGCCAGAGCTTCGTGGCCCGCTACGATAACCTGTCCGGCGTAGAGGTGTGGCTGGGCACGTATGGCAGGGGGGCCAGCCCCACAAGGGCCTCGCTGGTGCTACACCTGAAAACCTCGCCCTCGGCCCCCGCCGACCTGAGGACCGTCGTGCTGCCGTCCGACCAGCCCTTAGGCGAGAACCCGTGGCATACCTTCTCGTTCCAGCCTATAGCCGGCAGTCAAAACAAGACATTTTACATTGAGATCGAGTCGCCTGACGGGCGGCCCGATAACGCGTTGACAGCTTACTGGTGGCAGTCGGACCCCCAACTGCCTACGGACTCCTATCCGTACGGCATGGCCTACCGCAATGGTCGGCCCGTGCAGGGCGACTTGGCCTTTGGCCTGCGCTACTCACCCGCTCCTATCAGCGCATTCGCTCAGATGGCACGTGCCGCCTCGGTGAACTTCCCACCCTTAATGATGGTGACCCTGCTTATATCGAGCGTCGTCTTGGTTGTGTGGGCCTGCCGCCTTATGCCTTCGCTTTCAGTGGCCCACCGATCGCCATCTTCCTGCGTGCTCTTCGTGCTGTTTGTGGGGCTGGTGAATGGGTTGGCCTATCTGCTGCTGGTGCCGCCATGGCAGGGGCCGGACGAGCACGGTCACTTCACCTACGCGGCCCTGCTGGACCGTTATGGCATGGACGACAGCCGGGTTCAAGCCTTGCAATGGTGGGAAGGTGGGGCGGACCGCGACGTGGTGCTCCAGATCAAGAACACGGTGTGGACCTCGATGCAAGAGCACCGCTGGACCTACGGCCTGATAGGCTACCCGGCCCCCGGCTCGACCGCCCCACCTCTGGGCAGCAGCCCCGAACAAAGCGATTTCGTGTGGCAGATAAGACAGCCCGCGACCTATTACCTGCTGTCTGTTGCCGCGGTGCGCGCGGCCCGCGCTCTGGGGCTTCCGGTGGACTTTCAATCCACCCCGGATGCCGCTCTGCTGGTGATGCGAGGCTTGGCGCTTGCGCTCATGCTGGGGGTGGTAGCTCTGGGCTGGGTAGTCGGGGGGTGGCTGTTTGCGGGGGCGCGGGGAGGGCGCTGGCTGCGTCTGCTCATGCCGCTCACCCTTGCGCTATTGCCCATGCACGCGTTCATCGGCACCTCGGGCGACAACGACGTGTTGGCCGAACTGGCCGGGTCGGCTCTATTCGTGGCAATTGTAGCCCTGCTGCGGTGGCCGGCAGGGTGGAAAGGGCTGGTGCTGGCCGGCGGGGTGGCTGTGGCGGCACCGGCCTGCGCCCTGACAAAGTCCACGGCTGTAGTAGCCGCGCTGTGGTTGGGCGGGGGAGGCCTGTTGCTGTGGGCGGGCATGCAGGTGGCCGGGTGGATGGACCGCCTGCTGGCCAACAGAGCGCTCATCTCAATGCCGGCCCGCTCCAAGGTGGTGCCCTTGGCGGTGCTCGCGGGTTTCGCCCTGATTGCGTCGGTAGCGATATGGCTGGCCTTCGAGCCAGACGAGCGGGCGGCAGGCTGGGAGTCGGGCGGCACGCCCACTACTCAGGCCCCACGGGTGCGAACGCCTGATGCCTACGATGGTGCCTATGTGCTGGCGCTTGCGCCCGGCCAGCAAGCATATCAGTGGGTGGAATTGTCGCTGCACCCCACCTTGACGGTGACCCTGTCGTTTCAGGTCAGACAGGCCGGCTCTGGCGGCACGCCCGCTCAGGCCAGCGTGGTCGTAGATCAAAGGGGGCGCTTGCCTGTGATCGGGGCCGACACGCTCAGCACTGCATGGTATACCATGCCCATCACCGACACGGTGCCGGACCAGTGGACCTCCCACTCGCTCACCGTGCCGGTGAACTGGGACGACCGCAAAGTGCTGGTGCGGTTTGTAGCGGGTGACCGGCCTGTGCAGTTCGACGGCATCTCGCTGACGGCCCGGCCCGCCGACCCCGTGGAAGCCGGCCGCTACCCGCGTGGGGAGTGGTTTCGGCTGTTCAACCCCTCGGCCGAGACCGGCGTGCTCAGGCTAAAACCATGGTTGAGCCGCTTCGTGCCTGACGAGGAGGAAAACATCTTGTATGTGCTGATCAATCCACAATCATACGACCGGCTGGCGATAGCGCAGCGTTTCGCCTACAGACAGTTCAGGTCGTTCTGGGGCAACTTTGGCTGGGTGTCCATACCGTTGCCTGAAGCCCTGTATCGCCTGATAGAGGTTGTAGTAGTGCTGGCGCTGGGTGGGCTGGGGGTGGTGGCCATAAGCCGGATGGGCAGGTGGTCATGGCGCGAGTGGCTGGGCCTGCTATCGCTGGTGGCACTGGTCGGGGGTATTATGATGAGCTGGGCAAGGCAGGTAGCTCCTGCCGGCGGTCAAGGGGTGTTCACCGATCCGTTCGGGCGCTATTTGTTCCCATTCATGCTGCCCATTGTATGGCTGCTGGTGTCCGGGCTGGCGATAGCGTGGTCGCAGGTGGCTCGGCTGGGCCGGAAGCTGTTGGCTCCGGGCCGGGCAGGGTCTGCAAACCGGCATGAACTTGCGGCGGGCCATACCGACGGCCCGCGGGCCGCATTTATGCCGTGGGGCGCGTGGTTGTGGTTCGCGGCGCTGGCGCTGTTCACGGCTTACTGTCTATTGGCCCTTATCGGGCCATATTACTATGGGTACTAACACCAATTATCCGAGCAAAGGCGATAAGCGGCGGGGGTGCTGGAGTACCCCCTTGCCAGCGGGTACCCTCTGGGTGCGGGGGTATAAGTGTCCCCCATTGCGTCGTACAGTCTTTTCAAAAGGAGCTTATGCTTTATCACCATGCCTATGACCGAGCATGCCGATGTAGATACCAGAAAGAGCCGGCGAGCAGGGGCAGAGCTGAGAGCAGAGGCGAAGACAAGGCCCCTGCGCATCGCTATGCTGGGCACGCGCGGCATACCCGCCAGCTATAGCGGCTTCGAGACGTGCGTGGAAGAGCTTGGCTCTCGGTTGGTGCAAAGGGGCCACAGGGTCACCGTGTACTGCCGCACCCACCACATAAAGTATCCCCGTCGAACCTACCGCGGCATGCAACTGGTCAAACTGCCCACCATCAGGAACAAATATTTCGATACGCTGGTGCATGCCTTGCTGTCATCGGTGCACGCTCTCTTCCGGCCTTACGACATCTGCCTGTACTTCATCGCGGGCAACAGCCTCGTCGCGTGGATACCGCGCCTGACGGGCAAGCGCACCATCATCAATGTGGACGGCCTCGACTGGAAGCGCGAGAAGTGGCCCCCTCTCGCCAAAAAGTACATACGATTCGCCGAGCGCATGGCCGGGGTGCTGGCCAATGCTGTGGTGACCGATTCGAGGGTGGTGCAGAGGTACTACAAGCAGGCCTATGGTATCGCCACCCACTACATAGCCTACGGCTCGGACGTGGAGCCACTGCCCCCCGGCGAGGTCCTGCGCAGGTGGGGGCTGGAGCCGCGCAAGTACGTGCTGTTCGTGGGCAGGCTGGTGCCTGAGAACTGCGCCCACCACCTCGTTGAAGCCTACTGCATGATGGACGAGCAGTACAGGCGCGATATGAAGTGCGTGATAGTGGGCGACGCCCCCTATGCTGAAGAATATATCGCGTCCCTCAAAGCGAGCGCCTGTGACGGGCTGGTATTCACAGGCTACCTCTTCGGTGAAGGCTACCGCGAGCTGAGTTCCAACGCCTACTGCTTCGTGGAGACCTCCGGCGTGGGGGGCACACACCCTGCCCTGCTGGAAGCTATGGGCTTTGGCAACTGCGTGGTGGCCCATGACACCCCCGAAAACCTTGAGACTATAGGCCCTGTGGGCTTCAGCTACGACGGCAGGCGAGGGGCCGACAGCCTGCGCGAGGTGTTGCAGTACCTCATTGCCAATCCTCAGGTAGTGCAGGAGCGCAGAGCGATGTCGCAGCAGTATGCACGGCGCAATTACTCGTGGGACGCTGTGACCGATGAGTACCTACGACTGTTCTACCACATGCTCAGACACAGCACTGAGTGATAGGGGCTGATACCGATTAAGGGGCTTGGGGAGGGCACAACCCTCCCCGGTCCTCTCCTTTTCCCAAACATCGCGCATGAACGCGCATCAGTTATGACCGGATGTCAGCCATACTGGCTTGACAGGGTGTCATCCGCCGGTTATCATCCCTGCTGACCTACGGGCCAAACCCCCCTTCTAATCATCGCCTCTGTAAAGGAAAGCAATGCCATGCCGAACCACCATAGCGATCTGATCGACTCCTTCCTCAGCACCAAGCTCCAGTCTTATATCTCCGAGACCGCCGAACTATGCGCCCAACCGAGCGTGTCCGCCAAAGGCGAAGGTATGCGCGAATGCGCCGCACTGGTGGCCGAAATCCTCCGGCGGCACGGCCTCGACGTACAGCAGTTCGAGACCCCCGGCAACCCCATCGTGGTGGGCAGGGCTGCCGGCCGCTCGGAGCGCACCCTGCTCTTCTACAATCACTACGACGTGCAACCGCCGGAACCGCTTGAGCTGTGGACCACGCCCCCATTCGAGCCGACCATCAGGAACGGCGCTTTGTATGCGCGTGGTGCCAAAGACGACAAAGGCGAGTTGGTGGCACGGCTGGCCGCCTTGGATGCCGTGCGCGCCGCCAACGCCGGAGAGCTGCCCTGTGGCGTGACCTTCGTGGTCGAGGGCGAGGAAGAGATTTCCAGCCCGCATATCGCCGAGTTCGTGCGCGGGCATATCGACCTGCTCAAATCCCACGGGGCCATATGGGAAGAGGGGGGCATCGACTCCGAGGGGCGGCCCGTCAATAGCCTCGGCAAGCGCGGCGTGCTGTCGGTGGAGTTCGAAGTGCAGGTGATGAGCCGGGATGCTCACTCGGGCAGCGCATCGCTCCTGCCCAACGCCGCGTGGCGGCTGTTGTGGGCGCTCAACAGCCTCAAAGGCCCTGGCGAGCGCATCCGCATCCCCGGCTTCTACGATCGCGTGCGCCCACCCTCCCAACTGGACCTTGAGTTGCTGGAAGCCCAACCGTCGGACGAAGAGCAGATGCGGGCCGAGTTCGGTGTAAAGCAATTCCTGAATGGCGTAACCGGTCTGGAGTACAAAAAGGCCGTGTTCAACCCCACCTGCAACATCGCAGGCATCGGCGCGGGTTATCAAGGCCCGGGGATGAAGACTGTGATCCCGGCACGCGCCATCGCCAAAGTGGACTTTCGCCTGCTGCCCGATCAAGACCCTGAGGATATCTTCGACAGGCTCCGCCGTCACCTAGACGAACAGGGCTTCGCGGACGTGCACACAAGGTGGCTGGGTGCTATGTGGCCCTCGCGGGTGCCTGCCGACCACCCGCTGGTACAGCTCACCGCGAGCACTGCGCAAGAGGTTTATGGCAAACCCATGGTGCTCATCCCCATCACTGGCGGGAGCAGCCCCGTATATGCGTTTGCAGGCCCGCTCGGCATCCCGGTGGTCAACCCCGGGGTGGGCTACCCCGGTTCGCGTACCCATGCCCCGGACGAGCATGTGCGCTTCGACCACTTTCTGAACGGCGCGCGCCATATCGCCCGCATCCTCGACCGCTTCGCTGAGCTATGACCACGTAGGCCGTGCGATTCCAAATTACTATAGAAGGCCTATGAACTAGAGTGGGGAGAATCAGGGCTAGTGCTGCTACTTCATGGCACTTTGTGTGCAATGAAGGGGGAGGGGGTTTGGGCAGGGCTGTGCCTTTCCGGCCTTCCCCTCTCCAACATCTTGCATGAATATGCACTGGGAACACCCCGTACCCAGAATATACCTCTGGCGGGAGCACCTCGTGCAATCCCCGGAACTGAAACCGGTGACCCACCCGGTGGCGCCCCTATGACCTTTACCCTGCGTCCAAGTCCAAACTTCTCCTTCTCCTGACCAGCACCATCAGCCCCATCGCCAGCCAGAAGGTGAGAGCAAGGTCCATGGTGAAATAAGCCATGTCCAGCAGGCCATGCACCGCGAAATCAATCATTGAGGCCATCAACCCCAGCACAAGCGCACCCATAGCCGTGCCTCTGTGAGCCTGCCACAAGCGCGTCCCCAACCAGAAAAAATAGCCTAGCGCAGCCACTGCCCACACCAGCCCCGGCAGGCCCAACCTCAGCCAGAAATCTAACACCCAGTTGTGTGGGTGCGATATCACCAAAAAGCGCGTATGCGGCACCCCGTACCGGTCCGGCTGGTATGCAAACTGGTCCTGACCTATGCCCGTGAACGGGTGGTCTCGGAGGATGTTCAGCGCCGCCTGCCATATCCTGCCCCGTGCCGCGCCGGTGTTGTCCTCTGTTGTCAGGTCGAACATAGAGCGGATGCGTTCCACCCCCATAAATGGCAGCATCGCCAACCCGCCCAGCACCACCGCGCCCAGCCCGGCCAACAGTTTCCTGTGGTGGGTCGCCAGCGCCACTACCAGCATAGATACCAGCACCCCTATCCACGCTCCCCGCGCCCAGCTAAACAGCAGGCCGAGGCCCATCACAACCGAGAGGAGCACACATGCGATCCGCCACCACTTCCACGTAGGCAGGGCCGGCAGGAAAAACGCCAGCGCCAGCGCCAGTGCCAGCGGCCTGCCCACGTATATGCCAAAGGCTGTAGCGCTGGGGTATACCGAAGACACCCTGCCCACCCCCTCCATCTGCCACGTCTGCCCGAACAGAAATTGCTCGACCCCTTCGCGGCTCACCAGCGCGGCGCCCACCAACCACGCCATCACCATGCGCCATATGTCCCGATCGGTGCGCAGCCACCTCAGCATCAGCCCGAAGAACAGCACCGGCTCGATCACGGTCCACCGCAGTTCGCGCAAAGCCAACCGCCTGAGTTCTCCGCTTTGTATGGGCGGCACAAACAGCCACAGCACCCCGACCAGCGCCAGCGCCAGCGCCAGCCATGTGGCCGGCTGCCTGAGCATCTCAACCGCCCACGCAGGTAGCCTGCGCGAGCGCACCAGCGCCCACCCGTCGCGCACTGCCCATGCGCCCACCCCGCACAGCACTATCACCTCCACCAGTGGGAAATGCAGCCCAAGGATAGGCTGTTGCCTGTAAAACAGGGGCGCGGCCAGCGGCACCATAACGAGGCCAAGGTCCGGCCTGTACGTGGCCTGCACGAAGAAGCCTGCCAGCCCCACCATCTGCACCGGCAGGCTAGGTACGAGATAGAACAGCCCCAGCGCTACCAGCATCGCTACCAGAAGGGCCGGCTCTGAAAGCGTAGAACTTGATACATACCGTTTGATGCGCGATGCGTAAGCAGCGCCCATGGGCATCGGAACCCCACGGCTGCCGAACAGGCGCGAAGGCTGTGCAGAACCAGCAAACAGCGCGCCCAACCCTGCCAGCACCACCACTCCCATCGCGAGGTTCAATGCTACCGCTAGCGCCCCCCTCCCCGGTGGCGCGCTCGCTTGGCCGCCGGATGCCACCGCCTGCACTCTAGTGTCGTAGTCGCTCAAATATTGGTGGTACCGGTCGTGCAGGCTCTCGATATATTCGATAGAGCGCCCATCGGCCCAGATGTAGTCTATGTCCGCGCTAATGGACTCCACGTCCGGTGTGGGCGCGTAGGCATGCGCTTTGAGCGAAGCTACATGGGCATCTATCTGCTCTACCGTAACGTTGGGGGGGTCGGTCTTATGCCCCGTGGGCACGGGGTACAGCTTCAGGTGCTCTACGAACGGCCATGTATAAGGCCTCAACTGCTCGATCGCCGGGCCTAGCACCCTTGACCATGCCATCAGGTCTTCGTCATAACGCCGGAGCGCTACGAAGTAGCGTTCGCCGGCAATGGCATAGTCGCGCAGCACCTGAGAGTAATCGAGAACCTGCGCCACCAGCCCGCGAAGCTCGGCCAGCCGCGCCTGATCGTTGCCGTTGGCGCGGAGGTCTTGTACAGCTCCCCGCAAAGCCATCAGCAGCGCGCCCATGTCGTGCGTGCGTATGTAGGTCAGATAGCGGTCCTGTGCCCGCCGAAACTCCTCGCGCGCCACCTGCACCTCGGCGCGGGTCTGCGGCATATGCTCGGCTACCAGTTGTTCTTCGCTGAACACCGCCTGAGGCAACGGCATAACCCACGCCACCACCAGCACGACAACCGCCGCCACCCACGGCCATGCATTCATCTTCGAGTCGGAGGGGATGAACCTGATGAACCTGCTTCTCATATCAACCAAGCTTGGAGGAGCGGCGGATTATACAGAGGGCGGTCACGCCACGGCCCCATGCCCGCCTGCGGAGGTGACGCTTGTGCCCGCCCATTGTTGGGGGCACTCATGCCGTGTAATTGGTCGTATTTCCGAGCACAACCGGCATCGCCAACACCGAATCCCCTGACCTCTCACCCCTGAACGGTGCGTGCCACCTTCCTACAGGTGAAGTGCACGCCTATAGCTCTGGGATCGCGCCTGCGCAGGGTATCCTCATAATAAGCGAGCCGCCACGTGGGAATGAAGATGGCCCGGCTGAGCGCTTTCACCAGCGCCCTCTGCCAGCCGGGCAGGTCCTGTCTGGACAGCATCTCGCGCCGCCAATAGTCGATCACGTCGTGTATCTGCCCCAGAATGTGGAAAGAAAAGGACACATCTGTGACTTGAAGACCGTTGCGCTCAAGTATCTGTTTCATCTGCCGGGTGGTCAAAATCTGTATGTGCCCGATGTGGTCGCGCTTCCAGCGGTGGATGGGCAGTCGCTTGCTATGGCGCAGCAGTGAGAAGATGGTGCGCCTGTTGCCCTCGCACGGCACGAAGCAGTGAAACACCCCGCCGGGCTTGAGCACGCGGGCCACCTCGCTGGCGGCCTTGTTCACATCGGTGACGTGCTCGAATACGTCGAACAGCACCACTATGTCGAACGAATCGTCTTCATAGGGGAGGTCGAGGGCATCTCCAAGCTTATAATCAACTCTGCCAGCAGGGTCCGCAGCCCGCGCTTCTGCGAGGGCCACGTGTGAGATATCACAGCCAGCCACCTGCAAATCAGGCCGATAGTGCAGAAAGGCCCGCGTGTAGCGGCCCGCGCCACACCCCACCTCAAGCAGGCGGCCCCCCACCCCCACGCCTCGTATGGCCTCCAGACACCGCTCCAGACGCAGGGCGGCCAGATCGCCTGTGCCGGTGCGCAGTTCGCCCCGCCCTTCTACGGTGCTCACATTTTCATAATTGAACCGAAAGGTCTGCTCGAGATCCAAAACGACCTCCATTCTCTTACAAATTCATCACCAAGGCACCAAGACCCGCCAAGGGGCACAAAGAAGGGATCTGGGGAGGACACAGCCCTCCCCGGCCTTCCCCTAACAACTTGCATGAATATGCATCAGGGACCGTATGGCAAAAAAGCATCCGATATGCTGCCCAATGGCTTTTACGGCACGTTCACGGTCATCTGACCGGGCATGGTGATGCTTATCACCCCACCCCAAGCACACATGCACTTGGATGTGCTGCTCAACGCGGGCGCGCCATTTATCATCACGGTGGGCGAGCCGGGCGCCCACGGGCCTGTGATGACCGGGATGCAGGGCTGGGGGGTGAGCACGCCGCTTGCCGCCGCCGTGGCCGTGGCCACCTGCGGGTTGCTTAGGGTGGTGCACATGCCAAAAGGCTTGATGTTAGCCATCGGCGTGAAATCCATGATGTTGGCCGCCAGTTGCCCGGACGCCCTGACGGGTGGGCCTTTGGGTATTACAGTGAGGGTGGAAGGTGTGGTGCCAAACGTGCACTGGCACACGGCGTTCATGCATGTTTCCTGACTCATAGCCGGCACTCCTTGTTGGGAAGGCATACAAGGGCTTTACCCGCTCCGTGCCTTCCTTGTTTTGCAGTGCTCTGCAAACGACACTACGCGAACCAATTATACTACAGGAAAGTGCGTGCCGGAAGCCCCTTTTGGTCGGTTATTATCCATATCTGCCTGATGGCAACCCCATATCTTCCCTCTCCCATTGTGGAAGAGGGGGCGGGGGTGAGGGGCACAACAGGTCTCGACCCTCATATTTACACCTATACACCTATACACCCGTTGCCCGGTGCCGACCGTTGCGGTATAATATCCTCACGCCACATTGTCGCAACTTTAGTTTGCGTCCCAATCAGTCAAGACAGGTACCCGGCTTCACTGTAAAGGAGCTTATGTCAGCCTCTACATCCCTCTATCGTAAATACCGCTCGCAGAGTTTCGACGAACTGGTGGGTCAGGAACCGGTGGTGCGCACCCTTAAGAATGCGATTGCCTCAGGGCGTATAGCGCACGCCTATCTGTTCACCGGGCCGAGGGGCGTGGGCAAAACCAGTGCCGCTCGCCTGCTTGCGCGGGCCGCCAACTGCACATCGGACGGCCCCGACAAACCGTGCGGACAGTGCCCCAACTGTGTGGCAGGCAGTCGCGACACCATCACCGACCTGATCGAGATTGACGCCGCCTCCAACACTGGCGTGGATAACATCCGTGAGGTTATAGAGCGGGCCAACTTCGCACCCTCCGTCTGGCACACCAAGTTCTATATCATTGACGAGGTACACATGCTCAGCGCCTCGGCATTCAATGCCCTGCTCAAGACGCTTGAGGAGCCGCCACCGCACACCTCGTTCATCCTCGCCACTACCGAGGTGCACAAGGTGCCGGCCACGGTGGCCTCGCGATGCCAGCGGTTCGACTTCCGGCGCATACCTTTGAACGCTATGGTCGAGCGACTGGAGCACGTTTGCCAACAGGAAGGCATCCCGGCCGAGAGGGCCGCGCTGGAACTGGTCGCCCGACACTCCACTGGCTCTCTCAGGGATGCCCTTTCATTGCTGGACCAACTGCGCGTGTTCGCCGAGGGCACTATAACGTTGAAGAGCGTGCGAGACCTGCTGGGCGCGTCGGGGAGCGAGCAGGTGGCCGACTTTGTGGACGCGCTGGTGGCACGGGATCTGGCTAGCGGCCTACGGCACATCAACGCAGTGCAGGAAGAAGGGTTGGACCTGCGGCAATTCAACCGTCAGGTGGTGGAGCACCTTCGCAACCTGTTGTTGATCAAGGCCGGGGCAGCCTCGGACGATGCCTCATTGCTCGACGTGACCGAAGAATTGAAGCGCAGGATGCAGGAGCAGGCGGGCAATGTGCACATGGCCGACCTGCTCAGGTGGATCGGCGAGTTTGCGGACGCCGACACGACGCTCAAATCCACCGGCTACCGTCAACTGCCGTTGGAGATGGCCTTTGTGAGGGCGGTGCTGGGGCAGGAGGGCCAAGCTCTCCCACATAGGACTGATCGCAGTGAGGAACTTGCCGCGGGCATTGCGCGTGCCAACGTTATGCCAGACATCACGCCCGAACCGCCTGCACGGCCTCGCCCGCCGGCATCGGGGGCCGAGCGGGTGCATGCCGTGTCGCGAACCGTGCCCCCTGCCAGACATATACCCCCTCCTATCCATGCCACATTGAACGACGCCGGTCAGCAGAGCGCCAACGCCGATGTCGGCGCTTCGGTTGCGCCCACAGCCCATACCCAAGCCGGTAAGCCGCTGCTTGAGGATATAGTGGCCTCCTCGGCGACCGACAGGGAGCACGACTTGCCCACCGTCGAAGAACCTGCCGGCCCACCCCCCGGAGATGAGCTTGAAAGATTGCGCACACTGTGGCCCGATGTGGTGGACCAGATCAAGGCTCGCAGTTCCCACATAGCCGCGGCCTTCAGGAACCCTCAACTGGTACGCCCGCTTGGTATGTCGGGAAGCATATGCACAATTGGCTTCCTCTATCCCTTACAGGCCAAACGATGTCGCATGGAGCCATGGCGCGGCATAATCGAGCAGGCCTTGAGCCGGATCATGGGCTACCCTATCAGGGTGGAAAGTGTGACGTTCGATCAAGCAGGGGATGCCACCCCGGAAGACAACCCCTCCAACGGCAGAGCAGGTGGCGAGCAGCCAAAGCCCTCACCATATGAGACGCCTCGTGGCAGGGCGGCGATGAACATATTTGGCATTACCAAGTTTGACGATCAGTAAGGAGATGACGCACATGATGGACCAGCGCATGCTCAAACAGCTTCAGCAGATGCAGCAGAAGCTCCTCAAAGCTCAGGAGGAACTGGCTAACGAGACGGTCACTGCCACAGCGGGTGGGGGCGCGGTTACTATCGAGATGAACGGGCACCTGAAGGTCAAATCTGTCACGATAGACCCCGACGCAGTGGACCCACAAGATGTGGAGATGCTTCAGGACATGCTGGTGGCCGCCTTCAACGAGGCCCTTGCCAAAGCTCAGGCCATGGCCCAAGAGAAGATGGGTTCTATAACGGGTGGGCTGAATATCCCCGGCATGTTCTGACGCATGAGCACGTGTGCATTGCGCATAGATTACCCCCTATACACGTGCCGTAAAGCAGCACCGGCGAAACCCACGAGCGCGGATGGCGTATAATATACGAGGGTTCACCGCATCTTGCCGACAGCGTGGGAAAGGTGTGGCCGACAATGTTGTTCGGCGCTGACTGGCTGGCAAACCTGTTCTTATTCGTGTTTCTGTTTGGGCTGATTTTTACCACAGCCTCGCTTCTGCTTGGGTTTGCACATGCCGGCGACCTGCATTTACCCCATATCCATATTGACGCGGGCGACGGTAGCTTAGACGCGGGCGTGCATCACGACGTGGGGGCTCATCATGGCCCCAGCGTGCTCAATATCCCCACTGTCATGGCCTTCCTGACTTGGTTCGGCGGGGTGGGCTACATCCTGCGGCAGTCGCTGGGGCTGCACTGGTTCATCTCCGTTTTCGCGGCCTTGTTGAGCGGCTTGCTGGGTGGGGCCATCATGTTCATCCTGCTGGCCCGGGTGCTGTGGCCCCTGATGACCAGACCGATGAGTAAAGAAGACTACCAATTGCCGGGCACCCCCGCCCGTGTTGTAAGCTCCATCCGGGCAGGTGGGGTGGGCGAGGTGGTGTACACCAAGGCGGGCAGTCGCTTCACAGCAGGTGCTCGCAGCGTAGACGGTGAGCCCATCCCAAAGGGTGCCGAGGTGGTAATCATCCGTTACGAGCGGGGCATCGCTTACGTGCAGGACGTGAACAAACTGCTGGGTGACTCAGCGCCTTCTGAAGGGCACGCAGTGGGGCGCGAGGGCTCAGTAGAAAGGGGGAACTGAAAATGGACCTGCTCATCATACTGGCGTTGGTGCTCATTGTGCTCATGGGCTTCGCGTGGATGGTGACCCTGATACGCAAAGTCGGGCCTAACGAAGCGTTGATCATATACGGTCTGGGCACCGGCGGCCAACCCAAGGTTATTAAGGGCGGCGGCACGGTGGTCATCCCGCTGTTGCAGAGCGCACGGGAGCTGTCGCTCGAACTGATGTCGTTCGATGTGGCCCCCACACAGGATCTGTACACCCGACAGGGCGTGGCCGTGAACGTGGAGGCCGTGGCCCAGATCAAGGTGAAAAGCGACCCCGACTCGATCCGCACCGCCGCCGAGCAGCTGCTGAACAAAACCCCTCAGGAGCGCGAAGGCCTGATCCGGCTGGTGATGGAGGGCCACCTGCGCGGCATCGTGGGCCAGCTCACCGTGGAAGAGATCGTCAAACAGCCGGAGATGGTGGCCGACAGGATGCGGGCTACGTCTGCCGATGACATGGACAAAATGGGCCTCGAGATCGTGTCGTTCACCATCAAAGAGGTCAAGGACAAAAACGAATACATCGCCAACATGGGCCGCCCCGACATCGCCCTCATCAAACGGGCCGCGGATATCGCCACCGCTGAAGCCGAGCGCGATACCGCCATCAAGCGGGCGCAGGCCATGCGTGAGGCGGCCATAGCACAGGCACAGGCCGATCAGGAGCGCGTGCTGGCCGAGACCGCTTCGGCGGCCAAGCAGGCCGAGGCACAGCGCGATCTGGAACTTAAAAGGGCCGCATATCAGGCCGACGTGCGTAAACAACAGGCTGTGGCCGACAAGTCTTACGATATACAGGCCAATATCATGCAACAGCAAGTGGTGGCCGAACAAGTGCGCGTGGAGCGCGTACAGCGCGAAGAAATGATCAGAGTGCAGGAGGCCGAGATCCAGCGGCGCGAGCGCGAGCTGATAGCCACGGTGCTCAAGCCTGCCGAGATAGAGCGCCAGAGGATAGAAACGCTGGCCGAAGCCGAGCGGCAGAAGCGCGTGCTAGAGGCTCAGGGTTCTGCCGATGCGGCGAGGGTCGAAGGCGCCGGCCGGGCTGATGCGACGCGTGCCATGGGCCTTGCCGAGGCTGAGGTGATCCGCGCCAAGGGCGAAGCCGAAGCCGAGGCTATGCGGGTGCGCGCCGATGCCTACAGCCGGTACAATCAGGCCGCCATCCTCGACAAATTGCTGACCGGTCTTCCTGAACTGGCGCGCTCCATTGCCGAGCCTCTCAGCAGTGTGGATAAGATCACCGTGGTATCTACTGGAGCCAACGATGGCAGGGGGGTGGGGGCCAGCCAGATCACAGCAGATATCACCCGTATGATCGCCCAGATGCCGGAGATATTCGAGACGCTGACCGGCATGAAAATCACCGATCTGGTCAGCCGCCTTGCAGGCTTCGATGGCACCGCCCCTTCAGGCGATGGCGCGTCTCAACCCCAACCCCAACCCCAAGCCCAAGCTCAGGCCGCCTCACAAGCGCTCATTAGCGCGGAGGAGGGGCATACCATCATCGAAGGCGAAACGGCCCCTCCACGGGTCCGAGGTGGCGGTGCCAACAGAAGCAGACGAGGTAGAGAAGGTGACACGGCTGCCGGGTCCTGATGCCCGGCGTGGGCCTGCCACCTACGCGGTGCTACTGCTTGCCGGCCTCTGCTGCATGTATGTCTGCGCCAGCGCCCACCACCGAACGGCCCGCTCGCAACTGCCGCATTTTGCAGTATGGGCCGTGCCTGCATAGAAAGCGTGTGCTGGGGGTGGAGCCGCACGACAGGCAGATACCCTCGTCGCCCACGTCCCCCATCGTTTCGGCCAATTGGGCAGCCAGCAGGCCCGCGGCTTCTTTATGCACGCGGGGGTTCAGAGGTGCATGCCCCTGCCGCACGCGTAATTCCTGCCTGTGCAGTTCAAAGGCGTCCCACACCAGCGTCAGCCCCACTATGCCCAGAGTGGCCGACAGCAGGTCGTGCCATGTCTGTGTGCCTGCGAACAATAGCGCAAGCCCCAGCACGAATATCAGCGGGGCCGGCCGGGTGCCGAAATAGTAGTGCACAACGCGCACCAGCACGTGCCCCCACCATATGGTCAGAAAGGTGACCAGCGCCAGTACCGGTCCGGCGAATTGCAACTCGAGATCAAGCCCAGCCAGCATCTAAAAACTCCACCATCTACCGAGCCCGGGTTTCCCATCGTGAGCGTGATGGGCATGACCGTGCCCGCCTGCGTTGGCCTTTGGACGGAGGGCACGGCGCGGGTGGGCCTTGAACAGCCCATGGTCCACGCGCTCTTCCTGATGGGGCAACTCAACTGCACCCCATGTGATGCTTCCGCCGAGGATGCCCAGCACGGCGGCCAGCATGAAATTGGGCATGAACAGCGACAGGGCGCTTAGCGCTAGCCCGAACGCCAGCACCCACTTCCACAGATATGCGCCTATCCAATACTCGAACCGGATAACCCATACAAATCCTAATCCTATGACTAATGCCGAAAACAACCCCAAGGCTATGCCTGTCCAGTTCAAAGCTCATCCTCCAGATTCCCGTTTAGATTTATGCCAATTATCCATAGAAAGGATGTGAATTGGTATTGGGAGAATTGAAAACCGGGGGACACCCCCGCACCCCCAGCAGGGGGCGCCCCTGCACCTCCGGAAAGGCTGTGGATTGGTACTGGGAGAATTGAAAATCGGGGAGCACCCCTGCACCCCATGTACTCCCTTTTATCGCCTTTGGCCGGGCGGTCGTACAGTTTCCGGCGTTGCCTTTTATTTACATGTACATGTGTCGCCGCCGGACAGCGCCTCTTTTACAGCCCTTTCAAAAAGAGTTGGTATTACGTCTCCCGCTCCCGCCTGCTCTTGGGCGGGCGTTCACGGGGCGCGTCAACCACGCTGTTGCTCTGAGCGTCAATCCACCTGCCGATCAACACAGCGAAGCCCAGCGTGAGGGCGGCGAGCGCGCCAACCGCAAGCACCGGTGCGGTCCAACTACTCACCAGTTCCACCATACGTGACACTCTTCCCCTGTCTCTTTCTTTGCTCTTTCCGCATCTCTATCTTTATACATTGAGCGCTCGGCTCTGTCCAGCCCTTTGGCCGGTTGCCAGTGAGGGTTGCAAGGTCACTATACTATGCCAAGCCCCTATGAAAGTACTGCAAAGGCAGGGGGGTGCAGGGAGCGCCCCTCGCTTCCTCCATCCCTATCCCGACTTATAGCCTTTCTATGGGGAGTTGGTATAACTCCTCCATTTTCATAGCCCTTGAAAAGGGTTAAGACTCTGGCTTTGCTGAAGGTGGGCGGGCACAAGACCTATATGCTATGTATGCAGGGTGCCCACCAACGGATAACCGGGGTCGAGGTTCGATTGTGCACGTCAGGTTCTGCGCGGCTCAACTGTGGGCGACGGCGACTCCAGCGCTGGGGGATTATGCTGCCTGCCGAAGAGCCGGTGCGTGCGTTGCTTGGGAACTGCCCGGTTATCCAAACGTGCCGGCAGGGTTACACGCACAGTAGTGCCCTTGCCTTGCACGCTCTCCAGATGTATCTGACCCTGATGCGCCATGATGATTTCGCGGGCGATCGCAAGGCCCAATCCGATGCTACGCCCGTCTGTGGAACTGCGAGCTTTGTCTACCTGATAGAACCGTTCCATCACCCTCGGCAGGTCCTGCGGGGGTATGCCGGGGCCGGTGTCCGTGATGAGCACCTGTATCCCCTGTGGGGAGCCGGCCAGCTCAACCGTCACCCGGCCTCCACGGGGTGTATATTTGATGGCGTTGTCAATCAGGTTGCCGAACGCTTCCTTGAGGCGATCGGGGTCTGCTAGGGTGACGGCACCGGGCGCGCTGAAGCGGGCGAACAGTTCAACCCCGGCAGCCTGAGCCTGCGGCTGCATAGCGAGCACCAACTGGCTGAGCAGTTCCCCAAGCTGCACTGGTTGCATTTCGAGGGCGATCAGCCCTCCCTGAAGCCGAGACAGGTTGAGCAACTGGCTCACCAGCCTGTCCATTCTCTGGGCCTCTTCGTTGATAATGGCCGCGGCTTGCCTGTAGCCCTCTTCGCCCACCACCGCCCCGTCCAGCATGGCCTGAGAGAAGCCCTGTATAGAGGTGAGCGGGGTCTTCAGGTCATGAGATACGTTGGCGATAAAATCGCGCTCCATCTGGTAAGCTCTTGCCACCTCTGCGGCCATGTGGTTGAACTCGCGGGTGAGGGTGGCGATCTCGTCTCTGCCGACGACGGGCAATTGCTGGGTGTAATCACCCTTTGCCATGGCCGAGGCGGCCTGCGCCAGCCTCGTGATGGGCTTTGAAATGGAGCGGGCGAGGAGGTAGCCCGCCACCAGTGACACGAGCAGGGCCACAGCCACCGCTGGCAAGAAGTTGCCCCGCGCTTCCTGCAACAGGTCGCCCAGCCCGCGCCGGGGTTGTGCGAATACCACCAGATATTGCCCCGGCGACTGCTGTTGTAGGGGCACGTTGCGTGCAAGCGGGCGAACCCGCTGGACGATATACTGGAAGCTGACATCTTCACCGGCGAGTTGCACGGTGCCAAGCACGCCTTCATTATTGAGCTTGCGCTGCAAATCCGGGTCGCTGTCATCCAGAGGGAACCGCTTGCCTCTGGCATCGTACATGCGCGATGTATCTTCCAGTATGGTCATGGTGGCCGAGTCCACGAGGAGCACGCGCAACCCAGCACTGCGGATGGCCTCGCGCGCCGTTTCAAGGCCCGGGCGTGCCACGTTGCGCCTCGGGTTGGGGGTGATCTGATCGGCCAACACCAACCGCAGATATGGATCGGCTAGCGCCTTCTTCTGCGCGAGCGTGCGGAAACCCGTGACCTCGGCATAATCGCGGGCGAGGGCAAAGGTTACCACTAGCGCCAACACCAGACACAACACCGCGATGCTCGCGTATGAGAATATTAGCTTGGCCCGCAGGGTAGAGAACATGTGTCGGTCACGGTCACTGGTCGTCGGAGGCTGGTGGTCAGTGATGGGTAGTCGTCGGTCACGAACTGATATCACAGCCTGTAGCGATGCCTGTCACGCCTGTTTCAGCACCATCTTGTAGCCAAGCCCGCGCACAGTCTGGATCGCCAGATCGGAGCCGGCGAGCTTATCGCGCAGGTGTGCTACATGCACGTCTACCGTGCGCGTGTCGCCAAAATATTCATAGCCCCATACCATGTTCAGGAGCCTGTCGCGGTCCAACACTTTGCCAAGATTGGTAGCGAAAGCCACCAGCAAGTCGAACTCCTTGAAGCGCAGATCCACCTGCCTGCCCGCGATGATCACTTCGCGCCGTTCCTGATCAATATGCGTGTTACCCAGTTCGATGATCCCCGCTTCTGCTCTCGCTCCTGCCCCCACCCCGGCCTGTCCAGAGGGCAGGGCACGTCTGAGCACCGCCTTCACCCGGGCGACCAGTTCCCGCGGATTGAACGGCTTGGTGAGATAATCGTCGGCTCCAAGCTCAAGCCCTACGATTTTGTCCACGTCGTCGCTGCGGGCGGTGAGCATGATGATAGGCACATCGCTCTCACGTCGAATTCGCCGGCACACCTCCCAGCCGTCAATCTCCGGCAGCATCAGGTCGAGCACCACGAGCGCCGGCTTGGTGGAGTGCACAAGTTGCAGCGCTTCGGTGCCCGTGCGCGCCACATACACGGTGTAGCCCTCTTTTGTGAGGTAGAGAGACACCAGTTGGGTGATGTGCGTTTCGTCGTCAACGACGAGGATGTTGTTGCCCGCCATGCCGTGCCTCAGTTGCCCTGAGGCTATTATACCACTTATACCAATTCTCCATAGAAAAGCTATGAATTGGGGAGGGAAGAACTGGGGCACGCTTGTACCCACGCACCCAGAGGGTACACGCCTGCTGGGGCGCATCCACACACCCCCTCACTGTGTCGCGCGCAAAGTGCTGGTGGTGCCGAGGTGGAAAGGGCGGGCTTCTATGCGAGTTTGGTGGATGCGGCCAGAGGAGCGCGTGACAGGGGGTTGCTGGCCTGTTGCTGTTCGAGGCGCTTGGACATCATGGAGAGGAAGGCGTCAACCACGGCGGGGTCCCACTGCGTGCCCCGGCCCTCGCGCAATTCCTTCATGGCCTGATGTACCGTCATGGCCGCCCGGTAGGGCCGTTCGCTGGTCATGGCATCGAAGCTGTCGGCCACAGCGATGATGCGCGCCCCGAATGGGATGGACTTACCCTTGAGCCGGGCCGGGTAGCCCTGCCCGTCCCAGCGCTCATGGTGATGGCGCACGCTCTCCACACCGTCTGCGAAACCCCGGTATCTCTTCAGCAGGTCTGCACCCCTTTCAGCATGGCTCTTCATAATAGCCCATTCTTCCGGGGTCAGCGGGCCGGGTTTGTTCAATATGTAATCGGGCAGGCCCATCTTGCCAATGTCGTGCACGCGCGCCGCCGACACTATAATCTCTACCGATGGCCCCCACATCTGCATTTCATGGAGCACCGCCTGAGTGAGTTCGGCCACACGCCTTGAATGGCCGCCGGTGTACGGGTCGCGCATGTCCACCTCGTCGGCCATGCTTTCGAGCATCTGGCGCGTGCTGCTGCGAAGCTCCATGACGTTCTTGAAGGCCAGATACACCAGCACGATAGGCACCAGCATGAGCACCAGCGACAGGCCGTGTATGCCGGCCGCCAGCGCGGCGATAAGCCCCACCCCATACTGAGCCCATTCGCTGGGGGTTGCCCGGCTCAGCACGCCCGTGATCACCCGGAATGGTGGCCGGCCCGTAATCGGTCCCAGCACTAGCGGGGTGGTCAGCACTTCGCTCACCCACATTACCAGTGCCACGAGCGCCAGCCTGCTGGCGTCATCCTGTATGGGCATGCGGGCAACCGAGGCGGCCACCAGCGCCACTATGGTCCACCTCCCGGCGGCCGATAGCACGTCGCTGTAGTAGTTGCCCCGGCGATTGCGCACCAACAACTCAGCGGCCAGCACGGCCAGCCCCGCGGCGGTGGCCGCCACCGGCACCGAGGGCAATAGCACAACCATTAAGTAGATGGGCACGGTGGTCATCTCTACTTTGTGCCCATGGCCGGCGTGGATGGGAAACTGGTAAGCGGCCACCACCGATGCCATGAGGTACAGCGCCACAATCGCCTGCCATGCATCTACTCCTGAACCGGTGGTCAGCAAGGGGTGCCATGCCCACGCACCGCTCACCCCGAAGATGGCTATAGTCATGACCAACGCCCCAACCAGCGGCTGGGGCCATATCTGGCCCAAGAAACGCATCAAGGTTGTGCTCCAATCTCGTATGTGGCGCAGCATATGCCCTACTCTATAGCGGGACGAATATATATGCTGCTATTATAAGCGGGTGAGACTGCCCCGGTCAATAGTTGCTATGCATTACGCTCTCGGATGGCGGGTGCCAGCGCTGATCCCCGTCTCCGAGTCAGGGTCTGAGCCACACGGTGAGAGGTTCCCCGCTGTTGCCAGTGGCCGATGCGCTGTCGTTTCTGATTCGGGTCATGGCGGTCACGCTCGCTCCGATGTGGGTGTATACTGTGGTGGTTGTGGAATAGGTGTTTTCCGGCATATCGGCGTAGAAGAGCAGCGTCTCTGGCGGGTTGTTATGCCCGCCGGTGTACACCACCCGCTGTACGTTCGTGCCCTGTGGTGCGCGTAGCACATACACCAGCCGCTCGACTTGCTCGATCGGAGCCTGTATCTCCGCGGTAATTTGCACGACCATGCCGTTGCTGAGGTATACTACGGGGTCTCTGCGACAGGCGCTGTTGCCGGCATACGCGCCGTCCGGCAGGACCGCGCCCGCCAGACTCATCACCAGCAGGGCCAGCATCGCCGTTATATTCAGGCTTACCCGATGGGTATCGGGCGCATGGCGTGGTGAAAGCTTAGATATGCCCACGTGCGTTGTGCGGCGCAAGAAGTGCTTCATAGTTGGTCCTCCATTTGTCAGGTTGAGCGCGGCATGTGCCCGATAGCTATTGTCTGCACCGGGTCGGGTTAGTACCCTGCTCGTCTCCACATTAACTCTATCAGGTTAGTACTCAATGTTATCATATTAGGGAATCTTATGATAGACCGAAATGGCCCATAATCCCCGGCTTTAAAAGTACTTTCGTCATAGCCCAAAAGGGTGGTCCTAATTATACACCGGTGCTGGTTTGTAAGAGACCATACCCGACCCGACATAGGGTACCGTGCACGCCCCTCAGGGGCTTGGGCCCATGCAGGCTTGTTTCGGTATAAATCACCAAAGATATTAGTTGGACGAAAGCATGGGGTTGTGCAAAGCTGTCAGTTCAGCAATGGGCCAATAGCACAGGCACTGCATGCAAGGCAAGAGCAATCATGCGCATGCATATGCACTGGGCAGGGCTTAGCTCTAGACGGGACGTGGGTGTCCCGCCCGCGCCCCGAAAACTAGCACCATTGTTTAGACAGAGAGGGTCAAGGAGAGTGAGCATGGCGAGTGGCGAGCAGGCGGCACAGACCATCGTTTATCAGGCGGGGATGCTCAACCTCGAATATACGCTGACCAACGGCCAGATGTTCCGGTGGCGGCGGGCAGGGGATGGCTGGTGGGAGGCCATATCCGGCTCCACTATGTTGAAGGTCAGGCAGATTGGGCGGAGCGAGGAAAGCAAGGAGGGCATGGACCGCTTCGAATATCACATCTGGCCTGCCGGGCAGGGTGATGAGTTTGTGCGCCGGTTTTTCCGGCTAGACGTTGACCTGCCCACGCTGTACGAGGCGTGGCGGGCCGCCGACCCTTATCTGGGGTCCCTCACCGAGCGCTTCACGGGCCTGCGGCTGGTGCTTCAGGAGCCTGAGGAATGCCTGCTGTCATTCATATGCTCCACCGCCAACTTCATCCCCCGCATCATGCGTGCGGTATCCGCGCTCGCGAACGAGTGGGGCCAGCCTATCGCCACCCCTGATGGGCATGTGATTGCTCATGCCTTCCCGCACGCTTCTGTGCTGGCGGACCTTGATCCCCAAGAGGTGGCCGCGAAAACGGGGCTAGAATGGCGTGCGGGCAATTTGATCAAGGTAGCCAGACAGTTGGCCACCCGACCCGTCGGCTGGCTGGAAGAGCTTCGGACGCTGGACTATCCCACGGCGCGCGGTGAGCTTCTGCGCATTGATGGAGTAGGCCCTAAGATAGCCGACTGTGTGTGCCTGTTCGCTCTCGCCAAAGACCAAGCGGTGCCGGTGGACACCCACGTATGGCAGTTGACGAGACAGCGCTATCTTCCTGCGCTTCGGGGCAAATCGCTCACGCCGGCGGCTTACGCTCAGGTTTTGCAGTTCTTCCAGATGCACTTCCAGAAGCCCGGCTGGGCGCAGCAGTATCTGTTTTACGACCACCTGCTCGAAAGCCGGGCCACAGGGAGCAGGCGCCAGCCGATTTGAAGGCCTGTAGGGCGAGGGCGCATTGGTCAGACTTAGCGGGTCAGCGCGTTCTCCACGTGGATCTGCCCCCGACCGGCGGGCGCCGTCTCCACTTGGTGGGCGGTGAGGGCCATGCCGAGCCTGCCGATGCGGGCGTTGATGAAGGCTTTGACCAGCTTCTTGGGGTTTCGGTCGTGGCGCATGCGCATCTTGTACAGAGCCACCTCGTTCACCATCCACCTTGTGACGAAGGAATAAAACCGTTTAGAATGCCGCCCGGCCACCGTCAGGTCCCGGTCGGTGCGCTCGTGCCACGGCTTACTCTCGATAATACGGCTTTCGACCTCATAGTAGTACGGCGTGCCCTTGATGGGATAAGCTACCGTAGTGAGGAAGAGGTCGGGGTCCGACTTCTTCAGGTGGTCCACCGTGGCCTGCAAGTCGGCCATCTCCTCGCCTTCGTAACCGAGCATGATGAACATGCCAGTCTGAATGCCCGCCGCTTTTAACATGCGTATCTTGGCCTGCACATCCTGCACGCTGGTCTTGCGGTCCATGGCGTCCAATATGCGCTGGCTGCCGCTCTCAGACCCGATCCACAGCCGGTAGCAGCCCATCTCCTTGAGCGCGTCAATCACTTCCCGATCCAGTCGGTCGGCGCGCGAGATGCACTCGAATGGAACTTTTATGCCCCGCTCTTTGAGGGCCGCCGCATACTTCAGCGTCCAGCTTCTGTGGATGGTGAACACGTCGTCGGCATACCACACCTGATCGGGATTGAATTGTTCGATTATGCGCTCCATCTCGGCCACGACGTTCTCTACCGAACGACGCCGGTGGGTGGTACCGTACACCGAGTGACTGCACCACTTGCAAGTGTACGGACACCCTCTGGCCGTGATGAGCGAGACCGAACTGGCGCCGTGGTAAGTGCGCCATGTGTCCAGATACTTGTGCATGGGGATGGCCTGCCGGTCCGGGAAAGGCAGGTCATCGAGCGGCTTGATCTGCGGGCGCGACAGGTTGGTCACGACGCTGCCGGCTTCATCGCGGAACACCACACCTTTCACCCCATGCAGTTGGTGGGGACCGCGCTGCATAAGAGCCGGTATTAGCTCCTCAAGCGTCAACTCGCCCTCGCCTACCACGATGGCATCGGCCCCGGCTTGCAAAAACCGGTCGGCGTAGTGCGGTGGCTCTGGCCCGCCCAGCACCACATACGACCCGGCGGCTTTGCAAACCTTTATCAGGGGCAGCACGTTTAGTTTGGTCATCAGGTTGGTGTATATGCCCACGACCGGCGGGCGATTCTGCTCGATATAAGCGTATAGCTGCTCTTTTGATGAGAATGTCGTATCGAAAACGCCCACATGGAAGCCCCTCTGTTTCAAGTAGGCGGAGATGTACAGCATGCCCAAAGGGGGATAAGGCTTCATTATCTTCTTTTCGTGCTCGTCTTCTTCTATGAAGTAGCCGTGCGTCAGCAGTATATCCATTGTACCGCCCCTCGTCAGCGCTCAGTGGTCAATAGATCCGTTATAGGTTCGATGCCGGTGATCAAGACAGTCTGGGTGCGGGGTGCAATCGTTCCACCAGCCCCTTCTCGAACGGGAAGGCATAGAAGTCGCGCTCCACTCGCAGACGGGCCAGCAGTTGTAAGGGCGTGGCAAGAGGGTGGTGCCGCCCGTATGCGTATTTCTGGTAGAACTTGAACCGCTCCACGCGCGTGTATTTCTGGCGGCTGACCCACGGGCCTGCCGAGCCTACGTAATCGAAGTCCGCCCATTCGTCGAGGGTGCAGGGAAAGCGGTAGTTGGCGGCGCTCAGTTGGTCGGCCAGTTCGTTACCCGGGTAAGGCTTGTAGAAGAATATGGCTACCTCGAAGTCTTGGTACATGGCGCGCAGGCGCCTTGCTATATCGAGGGTGGCCTCGAAGCTCTCGGGCGGCTCGTCGGGGAAGCCCACGATAAAGTTCCAGATAGCACCGATGCCATGCCTCATCAGCTTGTGGGCGGTGTCGAACACCTGCGCGATGGTAATATCCTTCTTGATGCGCTTTAGCATCTCGTCGGTGCCTGCTTCCACGCCTACCATGACGCGCTTCAGGCCGGCCTGCCGGCACAGCTTGAACGTATCGTCTGGCAGGCGATAACCTTGGTCGGCGCGCATGGTGCCCGTCCATGCAACTTTGATTCCGGCAGCCAACAGTGCAAGGCATATCTGCTCGACCCGGTCCTTGCGTGTGAAGAAAGTCTCGTCCTGAAACGATACTTCGTCGAAGCGATATCGCTGCCACAGCGTGGACAGTTCGGATGCCATGCGCTCGGCGCTCAACCCGAACCACGCGCGGTTGTACACATACGGGTCGGCGCAGAATGCACACCGGAAGCGGCAACCGATGGACGATATGTAGTCGAGTTGGCGTTTGCCTTTGCGGGCGAAGTACTCTTCCACTCGTATCAGGTTGTAATTGTGAGGTGGGAAGAGGTTCACGTCGCGGGTGGGGCGTGGGCGATTGTGCACGACATTGCCCTCGCTCTCGCGCCATGTCACCCCGGCTATGCCCTGCGGTTGCCCGCCCGCGGCATACCGCTCGACCAGCTCGGCGAACGTTTCCTCGCCCTGACCGCTGACCACCGCATCCACTGAGGGTTCTTCAAGGCATTGCTGCGGGAAGAGAGATGGGTGCCACCCGCCCCAGACGACCGGGGTGTGGGGGTATGCCTGCTTGACGGCCCGCGAGGCGCTCAGTGCGTGCCTGATAGGGTCACCCGTCAGCACCGTTATGCCCACGCACACCGCGCCCTCCGCTTCGCGCAACAGCACGCCCAAGGGGTCGTGCTCCAGCCGGGCGTCAACGATCTTTACATCATACAGGGCAGGGTCCAACGCCGAGCCAACGGCCAGCAGGCCGAGCGGCATGGTCCAAAACACAGCCTGCGGATTGTAAAGCACCACCTTCCGCCGGTGTGCGGGTGACGACGGTGATAGTGGTGATGACGATGGTGATGATTGTTCGCCCATTTCAGCCTTTATGGTGCCCGATAGTTCATCAGGAGAGCCTGTGCCATGGCAAGCCGAGGGTCAGTCCGGTTGCGCCGAAGGCGTGGCAGCGGCTTCCGGCGTCATGATAGGGGGCAACGGCCCCAACCCCTGCTCAGAACGCGCCGCCAGCCTGTCCAGCCTCCACCGCTCCACGGGCAATGTCAGCCAGTTATAAGCCATATAGGCAGCGTCGTGTAGGACGCGCCCGACCGGGCGGCGCACCCCCCCAGAGCGCAGTGCGCGCCATATCTTGCGCGCACGAAATTCTTTGTGCAACACAGTGTGCAGTTTGCGATAGAAATGTGTGGAGTAAGGGCCCCTGTACATCATGGCGAGGTCGCCGCTGTCCAACCAGTTCTGCTTCTCGCCCAGCTGTTGCCTGACGTTCTCGTAGAACTTGGTGCCGGGCAGCGGGTAAGACACCGACACGCCGATGTCGTCTGGCTCGCAGTCGCGCACCATCTTGAGCGTGGCCTCTATGTCGGCGCGGGTCTCGCCCGGATAACCGAATTGCAAGAAGAACCCAACCTTGATGCCTGCCGCGTGCAGGTTGCGAGCCGCCGCGTAAATCTGCTCCACTCTGGTGCCTTTGTCCATGGCGTCCAGTATCTTTTGGGACCCCGACTCGGCTCCCACCCACACGATCTCGCAACCCGCTTTTCTCAGGGCCTCCGGTATACCGGGTTTGATCAGGTCTACCCGCAGCAGGCATTTGAAGGGGGTGACCGCATCCAGCTTATGCACTTCGTCGGCAAAGCGTTCGATCCAGCCGGGCTTGAGGCCCATGATATCATCGGCGAACCAGATGTGGTCGGGGGCATAACGGTCTTTCAACCAGCGCAATTCGGCGGCTACGTTTTCCGGTGAGCGCACGTTGTACCGCTGTCCGTAGATCGGTTTGGCGCACCAGTTGCAGTGGTAGGGGCAGCCGCGCGTGGTGACCATATTCATCGAATAGTAGCCATGCCGCTCCAGCCAGACTTTCCTGTATTTTGCGACGTCCACGAGGTCCCAAGCCGGGAAGGGAAGCTGGTCGAGGTTTTTGATGTAGCCGCGGGGTATGGGGTTGGGGGCATCGGGCCAAGCCAGCCCGGCGATCTTGGTGCGGTTGGCATCCAGTTGCCGGTTGGGCTGTTTCAGGTGTTTGGACAGATAGTCCAGAGTCTCGGCAAGGGTGATTTCACCTTCACCGACGATTATGGCGTCTACCCCGTGCGCGAAGTATTTCTCTTTATGGTCGGTGGCATCCGAGCCGGACACCAGCACCACGCAGCCCATGGCTCTGGCGGCCTCAGCCATCACAAACGCGGCCTGCCGCATACGGGTGAGGCACATTTTGGATAGGTAGTTGAAACTATCCTCGTAGATCACCGCCACGTCGGGCCTGTGCTCTTCCAGCGCGGCCTGCCACTCTTGCTCCGAATGGGCGAGCATGGAATCGAAGAAGCGCACATCGTACCCCCGCTGGCGCACATAGGCTGCCGCGTATAGCGTGCCCAGTGGTGGATAAGGCTTCATCCCCTGCCATTCTTTGGGGTCGAAGCGCATGTAATATGACTGGCCGAACAGCACTCTTAGCATGGTGGTTGGTATGGTGGAGAGTTATCTTGAGGTAGTCCGGCACTTGAGCCGGAGCATAGAGTTGAGGTCTTGGCTCCAATCGGGCCGGAACCGATCGGTGCGCCTGCTGGCTCAAACTTGCTTACGGGCCTACCCGCTCACTAGTATAGTTACGATCGGGGTTACATGCCCATTCATCAAGAAGTTGCGGGCAGTGCTTCGTCCTCTACCACCTCGAAACAGGGTATGCGAGCTCGCACCTCGTCCACCAGCGCCATGTCGAGGTCGGCTACCACCAGAGCCTCTTCTTCCCCGGCCTCGGCGAGCACATTGCCCCACGGGTCAATGATGGTGGAATGGCCTCCCCAGCGGGTGTCGTCGCCCTGACCTGTGCGGTTGGTGGCCACCACGAACAGTTGGTTCTCGATGGCCCGCGCCCTGAGCAGGGTGCGCCAGTGTTCGAGGCGGGCGTGGGGCCATTCAGCGGGCACCCACAGCACCCGTGCCCCTTGCAGGGCCAGTCGGCGGGCGCTTTCCGGGAACCTGATGTCGAAGCAGATAAGGGTGGCCCACTTGCCAGACGGTGTGCCCACCACCGTGCCGGGACTGCCGGGCCGCAGAAACTCGGGTTCTCTCAGCAGCGGGAATAGATGCTCCTTGCTGTAAGCGGACAGCACTGCGCCGTTGGGGCCGATAATGTAGCAAGTGCTGTACACACCATCGGACCGCTTTTCCGGGAACGACCCGCCCACGATCGTCATGCCCAGCCGGCGGGCCTCGTCCTGCAAGAACCGCAGGGTTGGCGTGGAGTATTCTGCGGCCAATTCGTCAATGCGGTCAAGTGCATAACCGGTGGTCCACAGTTCAGGAAGGAGGGCGGCCTGTACCCCCTGCCGGGCGGCCTCGATGAGCATGGCTTCGGCACGCACCATGTTCTTCTTAGGCTCGCCCGATATAACTTGCATCTGCACGGCGGCCACCCGCACGATCTGTTTGCCGGTTGGGGCGGATGCTCCGCCATTGCGCTCTGCCACCGCCATGTGCTCGCTCCTCTTCCTTCTTGTGGGCGTTTTTGCAGTTTTTGCAGATGGCCTGTGCCAACGTTGTTGCTGGCTGAGCAATTATAGCATACATGATGCATGCAATCATCAACATCAGCATCCGACGGTTTCACCCCAGTCGGGGCCCAGCTCCACTAATATGCTGGAAAAGTAAAGTAAAGAGCTGGGGGTATCCCTCGGCAGGGGAGCACCCTATATTTATCACCTTTGTCCGAATAAGATAATTGATACAAATAAGGTAGGGCGTATGGCTACCATCTGGCACAAAATATGCAGGCCGATCCTCTGATGACGAAAGCGGTTCGCGACAACCTCTGTTAGGTTCGACGGAGCAAAAGCAGGGGAGGTGCAGCGAGGGCCACTAGGACTTTGGAAGTATTTTTGCCGTTCTCTAATGCAACTTTAAGGTTCGCCCATTGACAGAGTATGTGAAATATGGTACAAATACAGATTGAGGGAAAAAATGGCACTGAGCATAAAATCGGGAATTAAGCAGGTAAAATAGCGCGGGCCCGGAGGCGATGGGAGCCGCGCATTATAATCTCTAATCGCGCGGGGCAGGTCGGAATCACGGACGCAGGACCACAAACCATATTATATGCCAAAGACCCAGCATAATATTAGATAGGCAGTGTGCGTGGCAGGCATGGTAAGAGGAGCAGCCCCTGACATGGGCACCGGTCCGGTTGCAAGCTATGACAACCGGCGGAATATAATCTGAAACTTATAGGGTAGAACTCACGTTAATATAAGTGAAAGTTATAAGGTGAACCGTGCCACACCCACTTCTCCGTGATAACTTTCCGCAAATTCCCCGGAACTAACGGCTGCTGACGAAAGGTAACAAAGGTAACAGGGTAAAGACAGGTAGGTTATCGTCCCCACCTCCCCGCTTCGGGAGAAACCGTTGACAGGAGGTAGATAAACATAGAAGTACTATGGTCGGAGGTATACCACAGAGTTGGACATGTTGCTGCCACTAGCACAGCCCGTCGCCGATGCCCGAGACGAGGCATGGGACCTACACGATCTGGCCATTGCCGAGATGTGGCCTTTACGGGCCTCGCCCTCGCAAGTGGGCCGTAAATCGCGCGCCCATCGCGCCTCGACGGCAGGCGAGGCTACGGGCGAACACACCTATGACGACCTCGATTTCGAAGATCTGGACGATATAGAATTCGATGCTATTGAGTTGGGCATGACGGAACTGGAACTAGCAGAAGAGGAGACCGATGTGATGAACTTAGACGCAGGCCAGACACCTCTCATCGGCGGCGTTGAAGACGACGACCTCTTGAACTACGAAGGAGCCACCGGGGTTGACCACAAGAGTGCTGAAGACTCGGTGGGCATGTACCTGCATGAGATAGGTCGGGTGTCGTTGTTGTCAGCTACCGAGGAGATCGCGCTGGCCATAAGCATGCAAAAGGGCAAGAGGGCGGCAGAGCGCCTGCGCGAAGAAGGCGATACCCTCAGCCCTGAGGAAGTGGGAAGGCTCAAGGCCGAAGAGGCCCGGGGCCGCGCCAGCCGCCGCAGGCTTATCGAGGCCAACCTCCGATTGGTAGTGAGCGTGGCCCGCAAGTATGCGGGGCGCGGCATCTCGCTGCTCGACCTCATTCAGGAGGGCAATTTCGGCCTGTTGCGCGCCGTGGACCGCTTCGACTACCGCAAAGGTCACCGCTTCAGCACCTATGCAACGTGGTGGATAAGGCAGGCTATTACCCGTGCTATCGCTGACCAGAGCCGCACTATCCGCCTGCCTGTGCATATGGTAGAGGCGGTTGGCCGCCTGACGCAGGTATCGCACAGGCTGCAACAGCGCCTTGGCCGCGAACCTGTTGCCGATGAGATCGCGGCGGAGATGAATATCTCGCCGGAGAAGGTGCGCCAGATCGTGGGTGCCGCCCAGCAGACTGTGTCGCTGGAGATGCCTATAGGCGAAGAGGAGGATGCTTCTCTGGGCGATATCATCGAGGACCGCAACTCCATCGCGCCCGCCGAGGCCGCCTCCCAGCAGATACTGCGCGAGGAAGTTATGGCTATGCTGGATACGCTTACCGCCCGCGAAAGGCGCGTGATCGAACTGCGCTACGGGCTGGAGGATGGCTACAATCGCACGCTGGCCGAATTGGGCGACGAACTGGGCGTGTCGCGCGAGCGCGTACGCCAGATCGAGGCCGAGGCGTTGATGAAATTGCGTGCCTCGCAGGATACCCGAAGACTGAAGGAGTACCTCGACTAGGCGTGTTTGACCGGTCAGGTGGACTGGAGCACTACGCTCGGTATGAGCGTGGTGCTCCTTTTTATTCAGGCGAAGAAGGCCATGGGGGCCGTGGCACCCACATTTCTCCACCCGCATGCTTACCCCCTCACCCCCGATTGTGGGTGGAAGCGCCTACATAACTGCTCTTGACTTCCATGAAGTGTGTATACTCATTTCGAAGTGTGTATACTAATGTCACTGGCTCTTTGCTAACAACTTTGAAGAGCCTCATGTTTTCGTCGAACTGGCACCATTAGTTTATAGCCTTTCTGTGGATAATTGGTATCAGTTGAGGTTGACCGTATGACCTCGCCTTACTACGATGCTACCCAAGACGCGGACCGCATAGGCGGATCTCGTGGGTTGGGGCACGCCGCGTGGGATTGGGCTATCGCGCTGGGGCTGTTTGTGCTGGCCGCGGCTCTGCGCGTATGGGGCGTGCATTGGTCTCTGCCTTACGTTATTCACCCGGACGAGCACACCATCGTCAACGCCGGGGTGCACATGGTCAAGACCGGCGACCTCAATCCGCACTTCTTCCACTACCCCGCTCTACAAATGTACATACAGGCGGCGGTATACAAGCTGAACCTGATGTGGGGTGTGTGGCGAGGTTACTACACAGGCCCGGAATCTCTTCCCGACCGCAATTTCATCTTCGCGCTGGCCCCCGGCCTGTACGTGTGGGGTCGCACGGTCACTGCCCTGATCGGCGCGGTTACAGTGGCGGGTCTGTACGGGGCAGGGCGTGCCATGATGGGCCGTGGAGCGGGGCTTGTGGCCGCCCTGCTGCTGCTCACCTCTCCCATGCACGTCGAGCACTCCCATTATCTGGTGGCCGAGGTCACCATGACCGCGTTTGTGCCCGCCATACTGTGGGCGTCGTGGCGGCTGGTGGTGCGCCCCGGCGTGCGTATGGCGCTGTTGGCGGGCCTGCTTGTTGGCCTGTGCGCCGCGGCTAAGTATAACGGCATCTTCACGGCGATTGTGCCAGCCACCGCATGGGCGCTGGTCTGGTTCTCCACGCGCAGGCGGACTCAGCAGGCCGCATATCAATACCCACGTAGCGGGCGTGCGGTGGCCGGGTTCGGAAGCGCACAATGGCTGTTGGTCGGAGTGTGCATGGCGCTGATGGCCGTGGTTGGTTTTGTAGCCACCAATCCGTATGTGGTCCTCGATTGGCCGGGCTGGAGCCGGGGGGTCACCTCTCTCGTGGTGGACGTTCGCGGGCCGGTCAGCAGTCCCACCGATGTGCCCTCATCCATCTCCATGCTGGTGGGGTCTCTGCTGGACAGCGATGAATTCATAACGCTGGCCGGACTGGCCGGGGCGTTGGCGCTGGCGTACGCGGCCATGAGGCGCGGCACACAGCATGCCGAGCGTGGATATAGCGCGCAACTGGCGTGGCTGTTGTTGCTCTTCCCCCCCGTCTACACTCTACTCATGAGCCCCTACCGGAGCCTGTACGGTCGCTATATGATCATAGTACTGCCCTTCCTCGCACTGCTGGCCGGGTACGGTGCAAGCAGGCTGGCCGGGTGGCTGTCCGCCCGACTGCCGACGTGGGCAAACATACCCGCCGTGTTTCACAATCAGGCGGTGTTGGCCTGCATCATCGGCCTGCTGTTGGCTGCCGAACCGGGACGGCAGATGATCAACTTCGACCGCTACATGGCCGCGCCCGACAACCGCAATCTGGCCTTCGAATGGCTCATGTCCGAACTGCGCAAGGGCCACCGCGCCGCCGTGGAACTACAGCCGTGGCAGGTGTGCGCCCCACCCCCGTGGAAGTGCCCCGCGCCCGACGTGTACGCTCCGCTCCAACAACTCACCGACCGGCCCCCGCAGTGGTACGCAGACCGTGGATACGATTATGTGATGTTGTTGGGTAGGGAGTACGCCGTGCTCGAACACCCGGAGGTGAGCGGCCCCCGCCCCCCCGACAAGCTGGCTCCCTACCTTGACCTGCCTCTGGTCAAATACTGGCCGGGCGATGACGAAGGGGGCAAGGGACCACCTGTGCTGGTGTTTCGCACCGCTCACAATGGGCCGAGCCTCAAGAACGTACTGAGGTCTGGCGCCCGCTTCGGGGATGTAGCCGAACTGTGGGGCTATGCGATGGCCCCCCTGTCTTCTAAAGACGAGCGCTACGACCCGGCCGATGGGCCGGTCCCCACCCGCGAGGGGTACGTACCCGGTGGAGCCGTAGGCCTCAACCTATACTGGCGGGCGCTAAAGGACGGTAGCATGTTTCAGCCTCAGTCCCACAACTGGACGGTAGCGGTACACCTTGTCAATGATAGGGGAGACATCGTGTCACAGGTGGACGTGGTGCCGCTCAGCAATGGCCGGATGCGCCCGGTACACGAGTGGTACGAGAGCGAATTCCTCGCCGGATCGTATAACCTCGCCCTGCCGCCCGAACTGCCGCCCGGCACCTACACCATAAGGCTCGCCCTGTACGACCAGACCAATGGAGCTTCCCTGCCTGTGACCACCAGCGGGCTTGATGGGAGCATGCACAACCCCTCCGGTGCATTCGTGGAACTGGGTAGGATAGTCGTCACCCCACGCCCCTGATGAACGAGGTTCAGGCCTCGCTATCATTCATCGAACAGATACGTGGGTTCCTGATACAGGCGTATCTCGTTGGCCGCGAGCTTGCGCTTGACCTGTTCGTGCCACCAAGCGTTCTTCGCCTCCAGCGAGTCCTCACTGCTTAGCACCGATAAGGGTATATTAACCCGCAAAGCGCGAGGGCTGATGATGTGGCGCGTGATGCCTGTAGGCACTTTGGTGCCCGTTTGCGCCAGATGCAGGATATCGTCCGGGGTGTAGGGTGGGAACACTATCAGCCCGCTCACTTCATCGTAATAGGGCAACAACTCCTCCAGCAGGTCGGTGTTCACGCGATGGATCGCCACCATGGGGTCGTTTTTGTAGGTATCCACCATGGCATTGAGCAGCAGGGTGGAGCTTTGGGGGCTGGGGCGTTCACTGCCGGGCGCGGCGTCCGCAGCGTCCACGGTGTATACAGCAGGGCGAGAATCGGTCCCATCAGGCGTGATTATGTAGGCCAGTATCGAGCGCTGAGCGAGGGCAGCGCGCGCCGCGTCTAGAGACGCAGGCCGCACCAACAGCCCGTGCACACCCCTTATCTCCTCCAGAAAGGTAGCCGGCTCGCGCCCGGTGATCAGGTGGTGCCATGTGTACAGTTCGACCTGCGGAGACCGGTAGTTGACCACCTGCGCTAAGATGTGCGGTATGCCCATGCGCTCGATAGCTGTAGTGCGATTGGCCCCGTCCAGCACAACATAGCGACCGGTGTTGGGGATGGGGGCCACCATAGGTGGGTTCTTGAGGTAGCCCTCCTCGCGTAAACGCTCTTCCAGTCTGGCTACCCGCTTATTGTCCGCGTGCTCGTGCAGTACCAGAGCCTCCACCGCCAGTATCCGAAGGTCAGGTATGTGGAAGTGCTCACCGCCGGACCTGTGCCGGGGCATATGTTGAGTGGATTGTATACTCATATATCAGTTGTCAGTCGTTAGTTGTCAGTCGCCAGCAGGGGTGCAGGCTCTATGGAGAACTGGTATAAGCTGTTTATAACAGAAGACGCGCAGATGGGCAAGCCACAGACAAACCGGCACCCATATATGCCTGATGGCAACCCTCACCCCTTGTGAGAGAGTAGTCCTCTTCTGCCGGGGGTTTACCCTCTGGGTGCGGGGGTATCTCCACAATTATAGCCTTTCTATGGAGAATTAGTATAAGAGCCTAGTTGCCGCAGTCTGGGCCGTAAAGGGATTGCAAATAGCGCCGACCCTGCTGAGGATCGAAGTCCAAGCCAAGGCGGTCTTTGTTGGCATTGAAGGCGCGCAGCGAGTGCGCAAGGCCGCGCTCGAAGCTGTTGGCCGCATCCGCGCTTATCAACACACCATTCCCCTTGAGCACGGCCCACGCCGACAGGCCGTTCATATAGGCACGCAGTTCTGCCTCGATGCTGCACCCTCGCGTGGAGAGCAAGCCCATGATAGCATCGTAGGCGTGGGTGGCCTCGTGCGCCAGCACGCTCGCCAGCGCTTCAACGCTTTCGCCCCGGTATCTTTCGGGTATGAGGATTATGTAAGAACGGGTCCGGCCGCGCGTAGTGATAAATGCGCCGGCCACGTCTTCTTCGGTGATGTCGGCGAATTCCACGCGCACGTTGTAGCGCACGATAAGCGCGGGCACCCACCGAAACTGCGTCGTGTTCGCCAACACCCTCATCACATCCAGCAGGTCGGCGTCTACCAGCCCGGCCAGCTCTTCAGAATCGACCTGAACAGCGTCTGCTCCCTCGAACGAGGCAGGCAGGAGCACACGTGCCAGCGGGTTCAGCCCCGCCGCCCGTGCATACTCCACGCCCAGCAGGCCGAGCTGTACATTGTGGCCGGGACCGAGTTCCGGGTGCCATTCGAAGCGGTTGCGCTCGAAGTACTGCACGGTGTACGACCTGCCATCGGCAAGGTTTACCTCCACTATCTCTTCAGAGATGGGGTAGCCGAACACGGCCAGTCCGCCATTGCGTTGCCAGTAGGACAGGAAGGCATTAGCCAGATTGTGCCCGGTCTGCGGGAAGAATACGGAAGTGGGGGTGTTGCTGCCGGTGGGCAGGCGCGGGAAACGAGCATCACGCATCTCGGTCAGGATGGCCCCCAACCGGGTGAGCAGCACTTGACGGCGCGGGTCGGGCGAGATCTGGGGGTGCCATTCCAGCCGGGCGCGCTCCAGATACTGCACAGTCAGACCATCTTCGACCAGCGCTTCTGTGATGGGTAAGCCGAGCACCGCAGTGGCCCCGTGCGTTTCCCAGTAGGTCAGGAAGACGCCCCGAAGAAAGTGCCCCGTCTCGGGGAAGTAGCGGAAGCGGCCCACTCCTATCGCCGGAGGTGCAGGCACCGGCAGATCGGACGGAGCGTGTGATCGCACATCGAGGATCGAGCGCTGAGCGCTGAGCGCGGCGGAGCTGGCACCCTGCTGATAGGCAATGGGCTGCCCATGCGCACCGGCAGGCCCCCATGCCACGCTGACCGGCATGAAGACTGCCAGCACCAGCAATACGCGCCATTGGCGTGCCCCTGATTTCGCTGTGCCGACCCTATGGCTCATATTCACCTTCCCGTGACCCGGGGCGGAAACCGCACGCGTCGTGCCTGAGAGCACAGCACATTATACCAGTTCGCGGCAACCGGTGCGGGTTGACCACAGGGGGTCATATTCGCCCGGCTCACCCGAGGGCGGTGGGCCAGTTCCTGACAGTTGTGGGCACCGGAGGCGTCCATTCCTCCACAGGTAGTTCGTTGTTCTGCTCGGCGGCCAGCTGTGTCAGCGCCAGCAGAGGCGAGCGAGTGATGGCAGACCGGCTCTCCCAGCCTGTTCGCAGCAGGTTGCCCTCAGGACCTGTCGGGCCGGGCAGGAAGCGGGCGGTGAGGCGCATGGCCCTGCCGAATATCCCCGGCACCACGCTGTTCGCCAGCACCAATCCAAGCCCGCGCGAGCCGCCGGTGATTGCCACCACTCCATCCTTGAAGGTATAGGGAACGCGTTCCTTCCTGTTCTCACGGACGGCCAGCGCAGCCCCGACCCCAGCCGCCACAGCTGGGATGGCGACATACTTGGGTTTCATGGGGATCACCTCTTATTGGCGCAAGATGTTGGGAAGGGGGTTTGGAAGGGCACAGCCCTCCCCAAGCCCCTACTTGTATTGCACAACTGGTGCTTCATGACCCCTCATTCATGGCCTCCGCGGCGGCCAGCACGTAGGGCAAGAACGCCCGGCGCACCTCGGATGCGCCCTTGAGGCTCGGCTCGATGGTGTAGGTGAACCATGAGGGGTCACCTGTCAGAAAATGGGCGTGCAGGTCCACTAATCCACCGTACCTCGCCCCTATTTCTGCGAGGAGGTCGTTGACCTGCCGGTGGTTGGCGCGCGCCACGCGTGGGTCCACGCTTAAAAAGTTGTTCTCGTCGTTGCCAAACGATGGGTCGTACACATTGCCAACAAACACCGGCCGGATCGGCAAGTCCCTCAGGAACTCATCCAGAGCGCGAGCGAAGGCCCGCCAATCCGGTTCCCTGTCTGCCAGCAGACCCATGAGCAGATCGTTGCCGCCTATGGTGAGCATGGCTATGGAGCGCCCCACGTCGCCGGGCTTCAATCTTCTGGCCTGCGCTCGCAGGTCGTAGACAGTGGCCCCATCTCTAGCCCTGTGCACAAGCCGTGCCGGGCCACGCGACGACAGGTCCTTACCCCTGAACTCCGGAAAGAGCAGGTCGTGGTTGCGGACCAGCAGTTGGCCGGGGTGCACTCCGTATGGATTGTAGTGCCCACAATCCAGAATCGAATCGCCAAAGGTGTACAGGGTGACCCCGCCAGCGTCTGGGTGAGAGGGGCGGAACAGCTTCGGCAATCTGATCATCGCAATCGGTCAATGGTCAGCGGTTGGTCACAAGAATCGAGGGCATTGAGGGCCGGCGCGAGTCCGGCTCGCCCTCGCCGCCCACGATGCCGGGGGCTTTGCGCGTTTGCAGGAAGGCCACCAGCGCGTCCACCTCTTCAGGGGTGAGTGTGCCGCCATAAGCGGGCATGTTCACCCCACCGTTGAGGATGCGCACGATTATCTGCTCCCTGTTGAGGCGACTGCCCACCGTGCTGAGGTCGGGGCCGCGCTGGCCCCCCACCCCGCCTATAGCGTGGCACTGGATGCAGCCGCGCTCCACATATAACTGTGCGCCCTGCTGAGCAGGTCCTGTCAGACCGCTGACCACCTGCGCGGGTAATTGCTTAGCTTCGAATGCCGGGGACCACGGAGCCTGCTCGCCGATTATCCACAGCGTGCCCACCATCACCACAATGCCCACTACGATGCCGGTGGCCCACGGCCTGCGCCGCCAACTGCGCTCGCCCTTGTTAGCCACCAGCGGCAGCATGAACATCACCACTGTGAACAATATCGGACCCAGCACAATCACCGCGCTCTCTAGAGCGGGTGGGATGAGCGCCAGCACCGCGAAATACCACAGGAAATACCAGTCTGGGCGGGGATACGCTTCCAGTATGGTGGGGTCAGGGGGCCTGCCCAGTTCCGGCGGGCCGAACACCAGCGCCAGCACCACCACGGCGAGGAACACGGTGAGCGCGCCCACCAGATCGGGCAGGCCTGCGTCCGGCCAGAAGGGCTTGCCATGCTTGCGCAGGTAGTTGTGGTACCATGCGCGGTAGGTTTTGGGGTCAACCGGCCTGCCGGGCACCGGCGGCTCGGAGATGCCGTTGCGGACCACCATCCACAGGTGCAGTGGTATGATGAGGAACAGCCCGGCGGGTATGAAAAACACATGCAGGGCGAAGAACCGGCTGAGCGTTGCCCCGCCCACCGTATCGCCCGCCCGTATGAAGTCGCCCAGCGCCTCGCCCACCAAAGGCACATGCTCGGCCTGCTTGGCACCCACAATCACCGACCAGTAGGCAGTTTGGTCCCAGCGCAGCAACTGCCCCGTGAAGCCCAACCCTACTGTCAGCAACAACAACACCACCCCGCTCAGCCAGCTCACCTCACGGGGGAACTTGTACGAACCCATCAGGAATGTGCGCAGGGTGTGCAGGCCGATCAGCAGTATCATGGCCGATGCTCCCCAGAAATGCATCCCGCGCAACAGGTAGCCGAATGGTGCATCCTCGGTTATGAACCGCAAGCTGTCGTAGGCGTCCTCGGTGGAAGTCACGTAGGCCGTAGACAGGGCGATGCCAGTGATTACCTGCACGATGAAAGCCGACAGTGTGGCGCTGCCCAGCACATAGGGCCACCCCAGATTGGGCGGCACCGGATGGAACAACAAGGGGCGAAGCAGTTGAGATGTGCCCGTCCTGTCGTCAAACCACAACCATAATCGCCTGATCGCATTCATCGTTCGGCCCTCACAGTGAAGGTGGCGGTTCAGGGACTTCGCTCACCAGCAGTTGCACCTCGTCGTTTTGTATCCGCACCTTGTATCGAGGCAATGGCTCTGGCGGGGGGCCGGCGGCCACACGCCCGTCGGCGTAATACACCCCGCCGTGGCACGGGCACATGAACAACTTGGCACCCGCCAGCCAGCTTACCGGACAGCCCAGATGCGTACACTGCACCGAGAAGGCGATGAATTCGCGCTCGCTCACCCGGCGCAACCATGCCGCCGTGCGAGCCGTCACGCCCGCCCACGGCAATGGCGAGGCCTCCTCAAAGGTCACCTCCACCGTCTCCCCTACCTTGAAATCGGACACCTTGCCTACCGAGCGCCAGATCTCCGGCGGCTTGCGGAACAGCGGTGCCACCAGAAAGGCCAGCACAGGCCCCGCCAGCAGTGCGGCGCTCAGGCTGCCCAGAGCTATGCCTACCTTGGTCAGAAAATTACGCCTGCTGATCTCCATCTCCGACTCGTGCACCTCGATGTTGAGGGGCGACTGCACATCGTCGGCCTGATCAACCTGCTCTTCATCGGCATGTTCTGCTTTCGCTTCCGCCTCTGCGTGCTGTGCCTGCTGTATGTGCTCAGCGTTTTCACCGCCCGTAGTCATGCCCGCACCTCATCTTCACTCGTGTGTATCGCTCGCGTGCTCCTGCCGGTCCTGATGCTCGGCCTCGGCCCGCACCTCTTGTATCCAGTTCCACAGGGCTGCCGCAAAAATCACCAACCCCGATATAGCAAGCAGCACGGTGCTCACCAGACCCCACAGAAAAAGCGTGATGCCCAGCGCCAGAGCGGCGGGCCAATACGTGGGGGCGGGGATGTGCTCCGGCTGTGCCCGGTTCCAGCCGGGGTGTAGTTCGGTGTCCAGAGCTAAGGTGCGGCTTTCGCCGCTCACCGGGAACACCGCCTCGTCAACCGGCAGGTCGTCCTCGCGCCGTTTCACATCGTTGTCCATCACCCCTCCTCCGTTCGCACCGAGATTGCGGTGGCTTGCACAGGCTGTGCCTCTCGCTCAGGCCCGGCTTCGCTCTCATCGGGCAAAGCGAACCACCTGCCCAGCGCCACAAGTGCGGCCACCACGTAGGCTACACACCCCGGAACCCACATCACCATGCCCGCCAGCTGCTGGTCCACCGCGGGCCACAAGCCCCACCCCCGGATCTCGGCCAATATGCCATAGGTATCGTCAGGGTGCACGTAGGCTGGGTACAGGCCGGGCGGGGCGAAAGTCAGCACGATGCCCAGAACCGAGCTGGCCGCAGCGGCCAAAAACATATAAAACACCACGCCCGGCAGAGGCAACTGCCTGCGCTCGCTCAGTGGGTGCAACACCGGCCACCAGAAGATTGTGCCCGTGACGAGGAACAGCAGGTGCTCTAATATGTGCACGTTGTGGTTTTGCAGGGTGGCATTGAACAACGCAGGCACGTGCCATGCCCACATGTTGACGGTGAACAGCGCCCACGCCACTACAGGCGAGCCCAGCACGCGCTCCACCCTGCTCGCCCACGGGTTGGCAAGCACCCGCCTGAACAGCCATGCCGGAGTGCCGTGCAACAGCAGAGGGGGCACCGCCAGCACCAGAAGCAGATGCTGTATCATGTGCGCGCTGAACAAATAGCGCTCCCCGAGCACGTGCAGTGGGGAGACCAGCGCGAACAGCAGAACAAGCACCCCCAGCGTGAAGAACGGCCACCGTCCGGTCAGTCTGAAGCCCTGTACCCACGTATAGCCAAGCAGCAGGAGCGCACAGCCCACGAATATGGAAGGCTCCCATGCCCACATCCAACCTATGTGGGCGAGCGCGTCCCTGTTGCCCCCGTGCAACAGCATATCCGTGCCTGATATGATTGCCGGGTTCGTGATCACGTTGGTGCCTCCCGGTCTTCTTTGCGCCTGAACCTTTTCGATCGCACACTTCCCTGTTGGGCTAAAGGGCAACAAGCAGGCGGTCCACTACCATAGCCAGATAAAGCAGTGCCAGATAGATATTAGAATACCGGAATAGCTGCCATGCGCGGGCTGTCGAAGCTTTGCGGGCCAGTTGGGCGGCGGCCCGGATGAACACTAGCCCCAGCGCCATAGCCGACACCACGTACACCGGCCCCAGCGCACCAGTCGCGAAAGGCAACAGCGTGACCGGCACGAGAAGCAGAGCATAGTGCAGTATGCCGGTGCGCGTGGCGGCCTCCCCGCGCACCACTGGCAACATGGGTATGCCCGCCCTGCGATACTCGTCCTGACGCACCAGCGCCAGCGCCCAGAAGTGCGGGGGCGTCCAGAAGAAGATGATAGCGAAGAACAACAGCGCTGGTATGTCCAACCCACCGGTCACCGCCGCCCAGCCCACCAGAGGGGGCACCGCCCCTGCCGCACCACCGATCACTATGTTGTGGACAGTGGTGCGCTTGAGCCACATGGTATACACGACCACATAGAACAGGTTGCCGCCGAGAGAGAGCAGTGCCGCCGGCGGGTTGACCGTCAGCCACAACAGCAATACCGCACCCGTGCTCAGCACCACCCCAAAGGCGAGGGCGTGGCGTGGGGCTATGCGCCCCGTAACCACGGGACGCCGGGCCGTGCGCTTCATCCGAGCGTCCAGATCGCGCTCCAAATACTGGTTGATGGCATGCGCGCCACCGGCAGCCAGCGTGCCCCCCAGCATGGTCCACGCCACAAGTTCCCACAGCGGGCGCTCGGGCGGGTGTTGCACGGCCGCTATCAACATCGCCGCCGCCGCTGGCACCAGCAACAGCGGTATCACATGCATGCGCATCAAGCTCCAATAGGCGCGCACCCCTTCGGGTAGCACGCGTTCCGCCCTCCTGCGCAGTCGCCGGATCCGGATGCCACCCCAACCGCCCCCGCCGCTCGATTGCACCCGGTCACGCGGGCGCAGATCGAGGTCGAACCATACTATGGCGGTCAGCGCCACCAGCACACCCCATGTGGCCGCCGCCATCGCCAGATGTGCGGCCCTTATCCACTCGGGCGCACCCAGCCACACCGTGAACGCCCCCACAAACACCTGACCTAGGTACACGGCGGCCAGAAAGTGCGTGGTCATCAGTAAACTGCGATCGTGTCGTCGGGTGCGGTATACTATCACTGCCAGCGCCAACATGAGCACGTCGGACAGCCCCACGGCTATGCGATGCCCGAAGCTCACCCACTGCTCAAAGGTCGTGGGCAGCACAGATGCATCCGAGCACTGGGGCCACGCCGGACAGGCCGTGGGCGCGTCCGTGCCCACCACCGCCGAGCCGGTGAACATCGCCACATAGGTCCACGCGAGCGTGCCCGCCGCTATCCACTTCAGTGCCGGCCCTTTTGTTGTGACCATGGCACGCCCCAACTGTGCGTAGGGCCACCGCTCCACGGCTGTATCGTGGCGGGCGAACAGCGCCAGCAGGATGAGCGAACCGAGCAACAGCATCGAGTTGCCCATATGGGCTGCCACCCAAGTGTGATCCAGATCGAGCAGCACGGTGATACCCCCCAGCACGGCCTGCGCCACATAAGTTGCCCCGGCCAGCACGGCCATCCACACAAGCCTGCGGGGCCGCCGGTACCACAGCAGGGTCGCACCCACCGTCACCACCATCAATGCCCCGCCCAGTACGGCGAACAGCCGGTGATTCCACTCGATGAGCTGGTGGTACTCAAGCTCCGGCAGCCAACGACCGTGGCACATGGGCCATGAGCCGCCGCACCCCCGGCCCGACTCCGTAGCCCGCACCAACCCGCCAAGCACTATGAGCACCCAGATGGCTACGGCAGTCCACGCGGTCAACCGGTGGTACGCCTTGGTTGTCACCCGCCACGTCCATATGCTGCGCGATCTGTACGCGGATCCCCACATATCTATACCCCTCTATACCTCGCCACTATCTACCAACATCACATGAATTAACTATCAAGACACCAAGACCCACTAAGTACTGATAGATATTGATAAATCACTGACGACTGACGACTGACGACTGACGCCTCAGCCAGCGCTCAAGCCAACAACGGCCACAGGTATACGATCGAAAAGATGAATACCCATACTAAGTCCACGAAGTGCCAGTAAATGGACACCGTCTCGATAGCAGTAGACCTGCCCCCCCTAAAATCGCCCATAGCCGCCAGCACCGCGAGGATGCTCAGCGCCACCAGCCCGCCAAACACGTGCAGGCCATGAAAGCCCGTGAGCGTGAAGAAGGTCGTGCCAAACAGGTTGGTGCTTGGCGTGATGTTCTCCGCAAACAGGGTGAGATACTCTCGTATCTGACCGAACAGGAACACCCCACCCAACGCAATGGTAGCCAGCAGCCACACCACGGTGCCCCGCCGGTTGTCCCGTGCCACGCTCCTGTCGGCCAGCCACGCTGTCAGGCTGCTGCTCAGCAGGAACACCGTGTATACAGAAGTCAAAGGCAGGTTCAAACTGTTAGATGCATTGGGACCGGGCACGAATGGCCCCTGATAATAGATATACGCCGAGATCAGTATCGAGAAGAACGTCGCTTCGGACCCCACGAACAACAGCATCCCAAGCCGGTTCTTCTCCTGAAAGATACTCAGCCTTCGGCTTTCCTGTGCTATCTGCGCCATGACCTCACTCCCACCAGAAACTCCCTGTGCGCGTCTCGCCCCGGCCCATGCTTGGGTCGGCAAGCATATGTCTGCACGCGTGCCTCACGTTCTACGCTTGGGCTCTGCCCCGTGCGAATTCCGCCAGTCGGCCTCTTCGGGGTGCTCCAGATCCCACAGAGGCCGGCGACTGCGGATGGGCGGCACTTGATTGAAGTTGTATACAGGTGGTGGGGAGGTGGTGGCCCATTCGAGGGTCCATCCACCCCATGGATTGTTGCCCGCGGGCCGCCCACGCCGCAGGCTGATGAGTACGTTCCACAAGAATATCAGCGTGGCGACCGCCGACATTATGGCCCCTGCGGTGGAAATCAGGTTCATCAGGCCCCAGCCGGGCATATCCGGATAGGTGGCTACCCGCCTTGGCATACCATCCACCCCGAGGAAGTGCTGGATGAAGAAGGTCAGGTTAAACCCCACAAAGTTCAGCCAGAAGTGCCACTTGCCCAGCGTCTCGGAGAGCATACGCCCGGTGATTTTGGGGAACCAGTAGTAGATACCGGCGAATATGGCGAACAAAGAACCGCCGTTGAGCACGTAGTGAATGTGCGCCACCACGAAGTAACTATCGGTGGTCTGCCAGTCAATGGGCACCACCGCGAACATTACGCCCGTGATGCCCCCGATGGTGAACATCACCAGAAACGAGGCGGCAAACAGCATGGCGGTGGTGAACCGGATGGAGCCACCCCACATCGTGCCTATCCAGTTGAATATCTTCACCCCCGTGGGTATGCCGATGAGCAGGCTAGCCGCGCCAAACACCAGATCCCACACGGGGCCGAGGCCCACCGCAAACATATGGTGCGCCCACACAGCGAAGCTCAAGAAGGCAATAGCCACGCTGGACGCCGCCACGAATGCATAGCCAAAGATGGTCTTACGCGAAAACACCGGTATCACTTCGGAGATGATGCCGAACGCCGGCAGTATCATGATATACACTTCGGGGTGGCCGAAGCCCCAGAAGTAGTGCTGATATAGCGTGGCCGACCCGCCGAACTCCGGCCTGAAGAAGTACGCACCCAGATGGCGGTCAATCAACAGCATAATGACCGTGGCGGCGATCACAGGCATGGCGAACAGGATGATGAACGAGGTGACCACCGACATCCACACGAACAGCGGCAGCCTCCTGAAGGTCATGCCCGGAGCACGCAACGTGGCCACCGTAACTATCATGTTGATGCTGGTGGCTATGGAGCCGATGCCGGTGATCAGTATGCCCAGCGCCCAGTAGTCCACTCCGGGTTGAGAGGCGTATGGCCGCTCGCTGAGCGGCGCATAGCTGAACCAGCCGGTGTTGGGCGCGCCACCCCCAATGAAGCTGAAATAGAGCAATAACCCGCCGAACAACAACGTCCAATAGCTCATGGCATTGAGCCGGGGGAAGGCCATGTCACGCGCCCCGATCATCAGCGGCACGCAGTAGTTCATGAACCCCACCAGCAATGGCATGATGCCCAGAAAGATCATGGTGGTGCCATGCATGGTGAACAACTGGTTGTAGGCCTCCGGGTGCAGGAAGGTGTTGCGCGGTTGGGCGAGCTGGATGCGCATCAGCACCGCCTCTAAACCCCCTACCAGCAGGAAAAAGAACGACGTGACGAGGTACAAGATCCCGATCTGCTTGTGGTCAACGGTGGCAACCCAGCGCAACAAGCCCTCACTCCTGCTCACCGCAGGCAGCGGCTCGATGGTTTCTATGGTACCGGTACGCGGTAGCGATATTTCCGCCATGCCCAGTCCTCCTCGGTCGTCAGTCGCCAGTGGTCAGTGATTTATCAATTCTATTGGTGCGCTTGGTGCTGCTTGGTGCCTTGGTAGTTAATCCATGCGATTACCCTGTGTCCTCTATGGTTTCGTTCATTTCCATGGCGGTTCATTTCAGGCTCTCCATGTAAGCGGCCAGATCGTGTACCTCCTGTTGGGTAAGGAGCATGTTGGGCATATGGTTGCCGGGCTTGACCTCTTGTGGGTTTGCGATCCAGCGCACGATATTCTCGTAACTCATATCCAGCACGCCTGCGCCTATGGTGCGGCGGCTGGCGAAGTGTGTAAGGTTGGGGCCGGCCAGCCCTTGCGCGGTAGTGCCGTTGATGGCGTGGCAGTTTATGCAGGTCTTCTGTTGGAACAACACGGCCCCCCGCACGGGGTCCCCTCGCCTTATGGCGGTGGTCGCGGTAGGTGTGCCGGCGGCGGGGGTGGTGACCACGGGCACGGGTGTTGGAGTGCCGGCGGGCACGGTGGGCAGGGGCGATGCCGGGCGGCTTTGTTCGCGCACCCACTCCTCGAACTCGGCCTGTGGGTGGGCTATGGCGCGTATTAGCATCCAACCGTGTTGTATGCCGCAATACTCGGCGCAGGCCCCGTAATAGGTACCCGGCCTGTCTGCCTGCAAAGTCAAAAAGGTGATGTGGCCGGGGGTGGCGTCTATCTTGCGGCTCAACTTAGGGATCCACAGGTCGTGGATCACATCATCCGATTCAAGGCGTACGCGCATGGGCCTGCCGGTGGGAAGGTGGATTTCGTTCGCCGTGGTGATGGCTTGGCGCGGGTATATGACCTCCCACCACCACTGGTGAGCCACCACCACAATATCGGCTTCGGGCGGCTGTTGCTTACCAGCGGCCACATCCGCGCTTCGATACGCGGGTGCGTAACCCGGAGCCGCAAGACCATATCCAAATGCTGTCAGGCCAAACAGGAATATCACGATCAGCGTTGGTCCCAGCGTCCACAGGAATTCTAGCTGCGTGTGCCCGTACACCTGCCTTGGCCTGTCCGTGCCGGGGCGACTCCTGTAACGGAAGGACATGTATACCACCAGCCCCGTAACCAACATAAACACCACCATGCCGATAGCAAGCGTGATGTTGAAGATGTTGGAAATAGCCAGCGACTGAGGTGAAACAGGGTCGAGCATTTTACGCGTGCACCCCTCTCGTTAGTTTGCAATCGAGACGGCTTGGAGCGTTAGCATGGAGCACGGTGGGGAGCGCCGGATAGACAGCGAGTTTTACAGGGCACTTGCAGCACTATACGTGCCATGAATGCGCCGGTCGGGAGCCGGGACGATAAAAATCAGGTTAAAAATTGTGGCTATGGTCGCTGTTATCCGATCATAAACATCTCGTCGTGCGTGATGGCGAGGGCGCAGGCGCGCACGCACGGCCATGCGCCCTCAGCACTGTATGTACACTACGAGGGCTCTGGAGAGGGCGAAGCCCCCGGCCTTTCCACTCTCATGTCAGATGGTCACAGTTGCGCTATAAGCCCTTGTGGTATAAGATAGAGGTGAAAGTAATATTCGTTTCCGTACTCGATGGCGAGTTGTCTGCGATGTCGCGTTTACGGCGATTGCCGGGGTCGCATGACAACTCGCTTTTGCTTTTGCGGTGAGCCATATACAGGGAGCGTGTCAGGAGCGTGACTATGATCGAACGAAGCACAGGCAATGTGAAGAGGCTGGGCGTGCTCACAGGTGGGGGCGACGTGCCGGGCCTGAACGCCGCCATCAAAGCCATCGCGTACCGTGCCGAGCCTCTAGGCATTCAAGTGCTGGGTTTGAGGGCAGGTTGGGAAGGCATCACTTTCCTCAATCGAAACCGTCCACTGTCAGAGTTGATCTTCCGAGAGGAAGACCCCGACACATGGGAGAGGGGGTACGTGCTGCCACTCAACAGGCTCAATACCCGCAACATAGACCGGTTTGGCGGCACCATACTGCAATCCACGCGCACCAACCCCGCCAACGTCAAAGTAGCAAACCTGCCGCCCCATCTAGCCTCTTACGCCGAAAACCGCGACCCCGCTGAGCGGGTAGACCTTACACGGGAGGTGCTGGCCAACATCGAGTTTCTGGGTCTGGACGGCCTGATCGTCATCGGCGGCGACGACACGTTGAGCTACGCCGCCGTGCTCAGGAAGCAGGGGGTGAAGGTGTGGGGCATCCCCAAAACGATGGACAACGACGTGCCGGGCACCGAATATTGCATAGGCTTCCAGACAGCCATCAACCGGGCCGCCGAATACATCGAGCGCATGCGCTCCACCGCAGGCTCGCATCGCGAGACCATCCTGTTTCGGCTGTTCGGGCGGGACGCGGGCTTTACGGCGCTGGAGACCGCCATCGTCACATGGGCCGACCGCGTGCTCATCCCGGAGGTGCCTGCAAACATAGACCGGCTGGCCGACCTGATCGCCCACGACCGATGCAACCCCTCTGGCTATTCGATCGTAGTGCTGTCGGAAGGGGCCAACCTCGGCATGCCGGTGCCCGAAGTGGGACCGCCCGATGCCTATGGTCACCGCAGGAAGGCCAACGTGGCCGAGTTTCTGGCCGAAGAGTTGTCCAAACGCTTGCCGGGGGTGCGCTTCTTGCCGGTGGACCTGACCTACATTCTGCGCAGTGGTGCACCCGACTGGTACGACAAGCATATGGCGGTGTTCTACGCCAATCTGGTGATGAGTCTGGTGGAGCAGGGAGTTGACGGGGTGATGGCTGCCTTCCGGCACGGTGAATATATTTACACCGACATCCCGGGCAAGGAGCTCCCGCCCCGGCGTGTGAATCCAGCCGACTACAACGCCAATCGCTACCGCCCCGATTTCGAGCACATCACAGGCCCCTACAGGCCGCAAACCTGAACTGTTTGTGTGGCGGTGTGGTCACTTCTGGAGGGGGCGCGGGCGTCTCGCCGCATATCGGTCCCGCGCCCCAACGCGGTGGGGTATGAGTGTTCACCGATGTGCTTCCCTCTTGGCTTGGGGGCTGGGGTTAGCCCGGCCCCCGATTATTTGCCTGAACCCGGTTTGTGTGCCGGGGCCATCGGATTTTGTTATATTTATCTTGAATATGACTACGACCACAAAGAGCGAATTCGGGCGCTACCGCGAGAACTGGCAGGCCGAGGTTGACGGGGCCGCCCTGTACCGTGCGCTGGCCGAGGCCGAGGACAACCCACAACTGGCTGAGGTATACCGGCGGCTGGCCGCGTCCGAAGAAGAGCACGCCCACATCTGGGAGCGTAAGCTGCGGGCCGCAGGGGTAGCTTTACCGCCCCCCCGGCCCGGCTGGCGCACACGCACGCTGAGCTGGCTGGCAAAGCGCTTCGGGCCTCAATTCGTGCTGCCCACCATCATCAGTATGGAGCGCTTGGACAGCCACCGCTACGACCATCAGGACGATGCGCAGCAGGCGGGGTTGCCTGCTGCTGAGCAGTCGCATGCGTTCATTCTGGGCACTATTGCCGGAATGGCGCGCACCGGGCTGGAAGGGGGTGTGATAGCGCGTCTGGAAGGCCGGCACCGTGCCATAGGGGGCAATGCCTTGCGCGCCGCCGTGCTGGGTGCCAACGACGGGCTGGTGTCCAACCTCAGTCTGGTGATGGGGGTGGCCGGAGCCAACCTGCCCGGCCAAGCCATTCTGATCGCCGGGGTGGCCGGGCTGCTGGCCGGAGCTTCTTCGATGGCCATGGGCGAATGGCTGTCGGTAACCAGCTCGCGCGAGCTTTACCAACGGCAGATTGACATCGAGGCCGCTGAGCTGGAAGAAGAGCCACAGGCCGAGCGAGAAGAACTGGTGCTCATCTATCAAGCGAAAGGCATGTCCGAAGAGCAGGCGCGCAGGCTGGCCGACCAGTTGATGCAGGACCGCGAAAGCGCGCTGGACACGCTGGTGCGCGAGGAACTGGGCATAGACCCCAAGGAACTGGGCGGGTCGGCATGGGAGGCGGCGGTGGCTTCGTTCGTGCTGTTCGCGCTGGGGGCCATAGTGCCCGTGGTACCCTTCACTTTCATGTCCGGGGCGGCGGCAGTAGTCGCCAGCCTGCTGGCAAGCGTGCTGGCGCTGTTCGGCATCGGAGCGGGCATCACCCTGCTCACGGGGCGCAGTGTATGGTCCTCGGGTCTGCGACAGGTGCTGATCGGCATGGCCGCGGCGGCTATCACCTTTGGCGTGGGCAAGCTGATCGGTGTGGCTATAGGCTAGAACACGCAGGCGCCAACAATCGGGGGTTGATAGGGGCTGATCTAAGTCCCCACTTCCATAGCGTGCTTGGTGGCCTTTGGTGTTCTTGGCGTCTTGGTGGTTGCTCCCCATGAGCAGGCGGAGATCGGCCCCCGATTGTTGGTGGAATCCTCGTCCACATAAGCAGGTCAGCAGGTCGGTTGCAGGGGCAACGTCAGCAGGGCGATATTGTGCCGGCTGTGAGCTAAAAATCCAGATGGGTCACCCACACCTCGCC